>CAJCHR010000058.1 GCA_903970225.1 Actinobacteria bacterium 21-64-8
TGAGCGTTATCGGCGCGTCTCTTCCGAAGAGGGGCGCGAACGCACCAATCACTCTGGACCATTGCCCGCATCCCGCTGTATGGGCGCGACGCGCACGCGCAGGGCCGGCTTAGCTCAGTTGGTAGAGCACCTGATTTGTAATCAGGGGGTCAGGGGTTCGAATCCTCTAGCCGGCACCATCATTAATCAATGATATATTCGCTTAATACCTAAAGCCAAAGCTGGTACGGAAAGCCGGGTAGCGGCTCGAACGGGCTCGTTCTGGGTAACCTCGTTCCGGTAAGCTTGCAGACCACTTCTTACGTGCCTCTTGATCGGGAAAGCTGCGAGAGACAGCGCCCATCGCCAGATTTCCGGAGGAAACCGGGGATTACGGTGCGCAAATCACGGTGTGGAAAACGGCGCTACATGGAGCCCGATTTAAGGGTCGTGAAGAATGCCTCACCACATCGGATACGCGCTGACGGTTGTCGGCGCGGTAATCTCCGTGCCGATCGTGGTACTGAACTGTGGAGCGCCGATAGTCTCCATCGTGTGGCTGGGTGCGGTTCGGCAGTGGGAGTTCATATTTGCCGGGCTCCTTGCTGTCGCCGCGGCGCAAGTGGTCTTCGGCCTGATGCTGCAGTTCGTCCCGATCATCGCCCGCAGCCTTCTGAGCGACATGAGAAAGGCGATCCATGTCCTGAAGCTGTTCAGGGCGGCGCTGTTTTTCCTGCTGCTGTTCTATTCGATCTATGTCTTCAGGCTCGCGCTGACCGAGGCGCAACTGCCGCTCTGGCTGCGACTGTCGTGGGCTTACACGTTGGCCGTCACGCCGTTCGCGATCATCGGCTTTCGCGGTCGGAACAGTGACCCGATGCTTGTGATCTGGCCAACGGCGGCGAGCTACGGCGCGATTGCCGCGGTGATTGCGCTCCTGACCGGTGAGGCGGTTTTCGCTTCGATCGCGCAGGTTTGCGGCAGTCTGGTCGGTCTCTATCTCGGTTGGCGAGTCGGCATGCGACGCGTGTTCGCGCGGCTCCGCCGGATGCAGCCGGCCTATTGAGACGACTTCGCGACGTCCATTTTGACACGGCGCGGTCGAGCCGCCATCGCTGGCTTGAACGAAACGGAGCACGTCATGGACCACCTGACCCTTCACGAAGACCCGATCAGCGGCAACTGCTACAAGATCAAGCTGACTGCGGCGTTGCTCGACATTCCGCTCGCCACGATCGCCTACGACGTGACCAAGGGTGAGACCCGCACACCCAAGTTCCTGGCGACCATCAACGCCAACGGCCGCATCCCGGTGCTGCAGATCGGCACGGGAGATACCGTGCGGTTCCTGCCCGAGAGCAACGCGGCATGCTGGTATCTCGCCGACGGAAGCGACCTCATTCCCACGGATCGCTTCGACCGCGCGGACATGCTGCGCTGGATGTTCTTCGAGCAGTACAACCACGAACCCAACGTCGCGACGCTGCGCTTCTGGCTCAAATTCGTGGGCGAGAGGAATCTCAGCGAAGCGCAGCGCGGGCAGCTTGCGGCGAAACGCGCAGGCGGCGAAGCGGCTCTCCAATTGATGGACGAACATCTGACGGGCCGCGAATGGTTCGTCGGCGAGACGCCCACGCTCGCCGATATCGCGCTGTTCGCCTATACCCATGTCGCGGAAGACGGCGACTTCGTGCTGGGCGATTATCCTGCGATCCAGGCGTGGCTCACGCGCATGTCCGCGCTTGCGAGATATGTTGCATTGGTGTGACTCGCGCTTGCCCCGGCGCGCCGTTCGTCCTACATGATGCGAGCATGGCCGCTCCGAAAGGGGCGGCTCTTTCGTTTTCGGCCCGGAGAAACCCGTGACTCAACCTCATCCGCTGATGCCGCACGCGACGGCTTCGTGGCTCGTCGACGTGACCTCGCTGACGTTCGATCAGATCGCCGAATTCACCGGGCTTCACCTGCTCGAAGTGCAGGCGATGGCCGATGATCTCGCCAGCAGCAAGTTTACCGGACGCGATCCGGTGCGCGCGGGCGAACTGACCAATGCCGAGATCGAGAAGGGCCAGGCGGATCCGTCGTACCGGCTCAAGATGCACCGCGCGCCGGTCACCGTGAACCGGACCAAGGGTCCGCGTTACACCCCGGTCTCGAAGCGGCAGGACAAGCCCGACGGCATCGCCTGGATCCTGCGCAATCACCCCGAGGTTTCGGACGCGCAGATCGGCAAGCTGATCGGCACCACCCGCACGACGATCGCCGCGATCCGCGACCGATCGCACTGGAACATCGCGAACATCCAGCCGAAAGACCCGGTGACGCTGGGCCTGTGCTCGCAGCGCGAACTCGACGCGATCGTCGCGCGTGCCGCGCGCAAGGCGGGGATCGAGGAAGAAGTCGACGACAACCGCCTGGGCGACGACCGCGAGGCTCTGATCGAAGAGCTGCGCGCCGAGCGTGTCGCGCAAGTCGAGGCGACCGCCAAGGCCGCGCAGGAAGCCGAAGTCGCCGCCTGGCTCGAAGCGCGCCGCGCCGCCGAGGCCGAACAAGCCGGGCACTGAGAACTGGCTGGGGCTCGCTGGGCCCGGCTGACTGGCGGCGCGTCTATGCCGCCGCCAGAGCAGCCTTGGCCTTCCGTTTCCGGCTGAGCCCGATCAGCGGGCGCAGCGGGCCAAACTCTCGCCCGGCGCGGTAGAACACCCAGCATCCCACAACGGTCACACCGACGATCAACAGGAACTGCGTCCACGTCGGGATACCGGTATCGACCAGCCAGTAGCTGACGATCATGATGATCGTCTGGTGGATGATGTAGAACGGGAACACCGCTTCCGCGAGCACCGGGCGCCAGCGGTTGTCGCGGTTCCAGTAGCGGTCAGCAATCCCGAACAGCGCGATCACCGCACCCCAGCACTGGACCGCGCGCGCGAAGGCGAACGGCAGCACGTCGCCGCCGGGCAGCGGCGTATCGCCGGGATAGCTGAACTCCATCACCGCGACGAACGCGTAGGCACACAGGGCCAGTACGGCCCCTGCGGGCCACTGCCGCGCGATCTCCAGGCGCAGCTTCTCCGACCCGCGAAGCAGCCAGCCGAAGCCGAACATCGCGCCGTAGCACAGGTTTGACGCGCCATCGTGAAGCAGGTCGTGATATTCGTTCCAGCCGGGCGGATACATCCGCGCGACCACGATGTAGATCGCCGGTACGATCAGCAGCAGCGGCCCCGCCAGCACGCGCAGGGCGGCCTTGCGCAGCGCCGCGCGCAACCGCGTCGGCAGGCACAGCAGCGCGCTCAGCACCAGTGTGTAGGACAGCAGGTACGCCACGAACCACAAGTGCATCCAGGTGGGCACGAGGATGCCGCCGATCGAGCTGAAGCTGAAATAGTCGTGCAGCAGGAAATGCGCGAACCCGTGAGGATAGTCGCGGTGCGTGACCAGCGCGATCCACGGTTGCGGCGTCACCACCACCAGCATCCCGAACGCCAGCGGAATGCCCAGCCGCGCGATCCGGCTGCGGATGAACCGTCCCGGTGAGCGATCGCGCGCGAACAGCGCGGCACTGGAATAGCCCGAGATCGCGAACAGCAGCGACAATCGCCATGGATTGAGCGCGAGCAACGGGATCGCCACCCGGTCGAACGTCGGCTTGGACTTGATCTCGTAAGGCCAGGGCGAGAAAACGAGGCCCACGTGATAGAGGATCAGCAGTCCGAACGCGCCGATCCGCAGCCAGTCCATGCCATAATGTCGGCCGGCCGCGGGGCCAGAATGCCCGCCGGGCGTACGAAGCGTTCGATCCGACGTCATCCTGCTTGCAGCCCTTACCCTTGCGGCGGCGCAGCGCAAAGCCCGCGGGCATCACAATGCACGCATCGCACGTACCGTTCCGTCATAAATGGTCGCAACCAACCGGCCTAGTTCGGGTTTCAGTCCCGAAAGGACCCATACGCCTTGTACACACCGCCCGCCCATCAGGAGCGCATTCCCGCCGCCTTCGCATCGATCGGCGCGGTTTCGCTCGTGGCCTGGGCATTGTTCTCCGGGCTCGGCGTGTCGCAGGTGATCAACCGGGTGGCACCGCTGATATCGGTCGATTTCGCCAATCCGCCGCCAAAGCCCCCGCCGCCGCCGCGGGAACGGCCCAAGCCCGTTCACCGCAGCGCGGCGACGCACAAGGCGTCCGCGCGCAACCTGCGCAACCAGGCGACCGCGATCGTAGCGCCGCCGGTTCCGATAATCATCAAGCTGCCTCCCCCGGTAATCGCCGCGCCCAAGCCGGGCCCCGGTCTGGCCGCGAACAACGGAGCGTCGGATCGCGCCGGTCCGGGACAGGGCGCTGGCGGCACGGGCGATGGTCGGGGAGGAGGCGGCAATGGCGGCGACGGCGATGGCGACATCCCACCCGAGCAGGTCAGCGGCCACCTCAGTTTCGACGACATCCCGCGGGGGATCGTCCAGGCCGGGCGCGGCGGCACCGTAGGCGTGCGCTATTACGTCAATCCGGATGGCCGGGTCAGCGGCTGCAGCGTGACCGGTTCGAGCGGTATTGCGGCGCTGGACTCGATTACCTGCGCGCTGATCGAAAAGCGCTTCCGCTTCCGCCCCTCACGCGATGGCGAGGGACGGCCGGTGCGCTCTGTGATCGTCGAGAGCCACAGCTGGTCGATCGATCGGAGCGCGATGGAGCGGGACGAAGGTTAGGATACGCGGCCCCTCCCGCGAAGGGAGGGGCACAACCGTTCAGCAGCCGCGTTCGCGGTTGCGCTTCTCGTGCTCTTTTTTGTCGATGTGCCGGCCGAGCAACGCGCCGCCAACACCGCCCGCGATCGTCGCGACCGGGCCGCCAATGATCGCACCGCCCGCCACCGCGCCGCCGACACCGCCGACGACCGTACCGGTGGCATGATTGCTGCGCTTGCAGCGATAGCGGTACTCGTGACGGTCACGCTTGTACGTCCGGTCATCGGCGAAAGCGGGAGCCGATGTGATCGCGGGGGCGACCAGCGAGAACGCCACGGCGGCGTACAGGAATTTGCGCATGTCTCATCTCCAGTGAGAGGATATCCCACGCGTAACGAACCAGCCTGACATTTGTTCACTCGCCTGTGCATACCGCGCGGATGAAACCGTCAGCTGGCCGTTTCACGCAGTTGTTCGAGCGTGAAGCCGTTCGCGGGCGCGCACTGCTGCACCTCGATCACGTTGCCCTCGGGATCATAGCCGTAGAGCGTCTTGACGTGGCCGACGTCGACGAAGTCGCGATCGTTGAAGGTCATCCCGCATGCCTTGAGGTGTGCGATGTCGGTCTCCATGTCGGTCACGTCGACGCAGAAATGGGTATAGCCGTGATCGTGCGGACGCAGCGGCGTCTCGGCCTGCGGCGCAGGTGCGCTGTATTCGAACATCTCGATATAGCAGGTGCCCGCACGCAGCATTCGACCTTTCGCCGCCGAGCCCGGCACGTCGACGATCAGGTCCATCATCGGCTCGTTGGCCCAGGCGAAGCCCTCCTCATCGACCGGCTGGAACCCGAACGCCTCGATGTAGAAGCGCGTCATCCGCGCCATATCGCGGCAATTGATGCCGACGTGGTGAATGCCTCTTATCACGCGCCGTCTCCCGTCCCTTATGGCGCGAGAGTATCGCTGCCGCGGGTGTGAAGGCAAGCCGCCCGGCATGACCGGGTGGGCACTGCCATCAGCTTCGTGATCAGGCCTCTTCGGGTTCGACCCAGGTGGTGCGCGTCACGCGCGGGCTCAGGTACTTGGTCTTGGTCCAGCCGCCATCGACGACGATCGACTGGCCGTTGACCAGTTGGCTCCCGGGCCCGACGAGGAACGCAATCACGCTGCCGACGTCTTCGGCCTCCGCGAGGCGCGGATACGGCGTCGTTTCTACATTTGAGCGCTTGAAAACTTCGTCCTCGAAACGGTGGCGGACCATGTCGGTCATCGTCACGCCGGGCGCGACGCAGTTCGAGCGAATGCCGCGGGGGCCGTATTCCGCCGCCATGTGCTCGGTCAGCGACTTGAGCCCGCCCTTCGCCGCCGAATAGGCGCCGCCGCGCCGCCCGCCGATGTGCGCGAAGGTGCTGGTGATGTTGACGATGCTCGAGCCTTCGTTGAGGTGCGGCAGCACTTCGCGGATCAGCCGGAACGGCGCGCGCAGCATGATGTCGATGAAGCTGTCGAAATCGCTGTCCGATGCCTCGTGGACCGGCTTGGGGCTGCCGACGCCGGCGTTGTTGACGAGGTGATCGATCCGCCCGAACCGGTCGAGCGCGGCCTGAACGATCTTCGCAGGGGCATCGTCGGTGGTGACGTCGACCGAGACGGTGCCGACCAGCGCGGGATCGCCGATCTCGGCTTCCAGCGTCGCGAGCTTGCCGGTGTCGCGTCCCACGCCGAACACCGCGATGCCCGAGGCCGCGATGAGCTTCGCCGCCGCAAGACCGATGCCGCTCCCCGCGCCCGTGATGATCGCTACCTGCATGCGCTCGCTCCGCTTGATTGATCGATTCGCGAGGGCGATAGCCGGAGCGTCAGAGCGCGTCGAGCATGCTGATCGGGCGTTCAGCAACCCCTTGCCCCCGCGCCATTCCGGCCGCTAGGGATCGGGGACAATCCCTGGCAGGCGAGAACCGATGACAACGACCCCCAGCGCCCTCGAAGGCATCCGCGTGATCGACATGAGCCGCGTGTTCGCCGCGCCCGTGGGCGCGCAGATCCTCGGCGATCTCGGCGCAGACGTGATCAAGATCGAACGGCCGGGCGTGGGCGACGACGGGCGCGGCTATGGCTTCTCGTGGGTCAAGGGCAAGGACGGGATCGACACGCGTCACTCCAGCTTCTTCACCGTCTCCAACCGCAACAAGCGCTCGCTGACGCTGAACCATTCCAAGCCCGAGGGTCAGGAGATCCTCAAGAAGCTCGCCGCAACGGCCGACGTGCTGATCGAGAACTACAAAGTCGGCGATCTCAAGCGCTTCGGCCTCGACTACGAGACGCTGAAAGCGATCAACCCGCGGCTGATCTATTGCTCGGTCACCGGCTTCGGCCAGACCGGGCCGATGGCCGCGCTGCCCGGCTATGACGGACTGTTCCAGGCGACCGGCGGCATGATGGCGGTGACCGGTATCCCCGACGGCCAGCCCGGCGCCGGGCCGCTCAAGGCGGGGCCGAGCCTGGTCGACTTCATCACCGGCCACAACACCGCGCTCGCGATCATGGGCGCGCTGATGTACCGCGAGCGAACCGGCGAGGGCCAGTTCATCGACATCGCGCTGCTCGATACGTCGGTCGCGATGGTCAGCCACATCATGCAGGATTACCTGATCAGTGGAAACGCTCCGCCGCGCCTGGGCAACGGCGGCAACGGCGGCGGCCCGGCCGACCTGATCTACGCTTCAGACGGCATCATTTACCTGACCGCCGGCACCGACGAGCATTATCGCCGGCTCACCGTGCTGATGGAGCAGCCCGAGCTGTTCACCGACGAACGCTTCGATTCGAACTTCAAGCGCGGCAAGACCAACCGCGCGGAGTTGATGGACCTCATCAACGCCTGGTCGCGCGGGTTCACCGCGGACGAAGTGCAGGCCAAGCTTGACGGCGTTGGCATCCCGGCGGCGCGCTACAATTCACTGTCCGACGTATGGGAAGACCCGCAGGTCCAGCACCGCGGCCTCAAGGCGACCACCCCACACAAGTGGGCCGAGGCCGGATCGGTCGACCTGATCGCAAGCCCGCTCGCGCAGATGGAGAAGAGCCCCGCGACGATCCGCCTCGCGCCGCCGCTGATCGGTGAGCACACGGCGGAGATCCTCGCAGAGCTCGGTTATGACGAGGCGCGTATCGAAGAATTGCGCGAGCTGAAGGTGATCTGACCTGATTTCTCCCCAAGCTCGTACGGGGAGGAAAGAGAGATATGGGAGAAAACATGGCCAAGACCATCGATGACGTAATCGCCGAATCCGAGATCAAAGACCTCCACATCCGCTTCTGCCGCGCCAACGATCGGCGCGACGAGGAGTTGATGCGCAGTTGCTTCTTCCCCGATGCGGTGATCGAACTGCACGAACCACTGGACCTCGAAGCGTTCGTCGCGCTGGGCAAGCAGATCCTCGCGACTTTCACGGTGACCTGGCACAACACCGGCAATCAGCTGGTCGAAGTGAGCGGCGACACTGCCTGGGCCGAGAACTACACGATCTCCTCGCACCGCATCGCCGCCAGCAGCGAAGGGCCCGAGCGCGACTTCATCGCCTTCGGACGCTACATCGACCGGGCCGAAAAGCGCGGCGGCGAATGGCGGTTCGCGCGGCGCAAGATGCTGCTCGACTACACGCGGACAGATGCGGTGGTGGACTCGCCCCCGGCCCTGGGCACGCCCACGGGCTCGCGCGACCGCAACGATGCGTCCTATGCCTGGCGGCTCAGGGACTGACGCCGCCAAAACGCTCAGCCCGATCGATGATAGGGATGCCCGGCCAGAATACTCGTCGCGCGCCATAGCTGCTCAGCCAGCATCGCGCGGGCCAGCAGGTGCGGCCAGGTCATCGCGCCGAACGACACCAACAGGTCGGCGCTGTCGCGCAGCGCCGCGTCATGGCCGTCCGCCGCGCCGATCAGGAACCGCGCCTCGCGCACGCCGCTGTCGCGCCAGGCGCCCAGAGTGGCGGCAAATGCCTCCGACGAGGGATTGGCGCCGCGCTCGTCGAGCAGCACCAGACGGCTCGCACCGGGCAGCGGCGCGGGGATGCGGCCGCCGGTTTCGGGCAGTTCGGTCAGCTTGAACGGCCAGACGATGCGCTTGGCATAGCGATCGACCAGCTCGCTTTCGGGCGAGCGCGCGATACGGCCGCGTGCGATGATGTGGAGCAGCATAAGTGTCTAAATCCTCCCCGCACGCGGGGAGGTGGCAGCGCGTAGCGCTGACGGAGGGGGCGATCGGCCTGGCGCACCGTTGGAATGGCGTGCCGAAGGAGAGCCCCCTCCACCACCGCTTCGCGGCGGTCCTCCTCCCCGCAAGCGTGGAGGATCTTTCTTTCAGGCCGCGCCCACCGCTGCTGAGGTAACGTCAAAGCCCCACATCCGCTCGAGGTTGTAGAAGCTGCGCACTTCGGGGCGGAACAGGTGGATGATCACGCCGCTCGCGTCGACCAGCACCCAATCTGCGACCGGAAGCCCCTCGATGCGCGAGTTGCCGTGGCCGGCGTGCTTGATCCGCTCGGACAGCTTCTGCGCCATCGCGGTGACCTGCCGCGTCGAACGGCCCGACGCGATCACCATATAGTCGGCGATCGTGGTCTTGCCCTCGAGCGGGATGGTGACGACGTCCTGCGCCTGGTCATCGTCGAGCGACTGCAGCACGATGTCGAGCAGCGCGTCGCCGGTCGGGGCAATCGGCGCATTTGCGACGACGGGCCCATTTCCAACGACGGGGGCGGCAATGCCGGCGGCTGCCGGCTGGGTATGCGCCTGGTTCATTAGCTTCGGTTGTGCTCCTTCGCACGGGTATGCGCGTCTGGCACCGGTGCCAGGCGCGCGGGATAAGAATTCTCATGCTGTGGTGATTGTTCGGATGAGCTGCAGCGCGCGCTCATCTGGCGTTCCCTAGGAGATCGTTCCACGCGACCGAGCGGTGAGTCACGCCGTCACGCAATGCGATCGGCGGGAAGCTTTCGGCCCAGTGCGGTTCAGCGGCGCGGATATCCGTGGCCGAGCGCGTGTCAGGATCGAAGCGCAATATCACCAGCGCCGGAGCGCTCCACTCTCCCCGGTTTCGCAGACTGGCGGCAGACTTCCGGTAGCGTCTGAGCCATACCATCGCGGGGCTCGCGATAGCCGCCGCATCATAGCCCGGACGCGCGATCACCGCAATCGGCATGATTCGCGCGATATTCCGCCAGTCTTTCCAGTGATGGAACTGGGCAAGATTGTCCGCGCCCATGAGCCATACGAACCTGCGTTTGGGGTAGCGCCGCACGAGTCGGCGCAGCGTATCGACGGTGTAACGCGTAGCGAACTCGCGCTCGATCGCGGTTGCGCGGATCGGTGCGCGGCGGGCCAGTCTGGTCGCGGAGGCGAGGCGTGCGCCGAGCGGGGCCATGCCCTGCGCGGGCTTGAGCGGGTTGCCGGGAGAAACCAGCCACCACACCTCGCCGAGGCCCAGCGCCTCGCGCGCGAACAGCGAGATCCGGCGGTGCGCACCGTGCGCGGGGTTGAAGCTGCCACCGAGTAGCCCGGTGTAAATCCCCCTCCCGCTTGCGGGAGGGGTCAGGGGGGAATGCGGCGAACGCCCGGCGCTACTCAGGGCCGGATCTGGCCGGTTCCGCGCACCTGCCACTTGTACGTGGTCAGCCCCTCCAGCGCGACGGGCCCGCGCGCATGGAGACGCCCGGTGGCGATGCCTATTTCCGCGCCGAGGCCGAATTCGCCGCCGTCGGCGAACTGGCTGGAGGCATTGACGATCACGATCGCGCTATCGACTTCGGCAAGGAACCGCTCGGCCGCCTCGGCGTCAGCGGTGACGATCGCATCGGTGTGGTGAGAACTGTGCGACGCGATGTGCTCGAGCGCAGCATCGAGCCCATCGACGACGGCGACCGAAAGGATCGCATCAAGATATTCGGTATCCCAGTCCTCGTCGATGGCAGGCAGCACACGCGGATCGATCGCGCGAGCGCGCGAATCGCCGCGCACTTCGCTGCCCGCGTCGATCAACGCGGCAACCACCTCGGCGCCCGCCGGAAAGCGCGTGTCGATCAGCAGCGTCTCCATCGCACCGCAGATACCGGTGCGCCGCATCTTGGCGTTGACTGCGATGGCCTTAGCCATCTCTGGGTCGGCGGCCGAATGCAGGTAAGTGTGACAAATCCCGTCGAGGTGCGCGAGCACGGGGACGCGCGCCTCGTTCTGGACGCGCGCGACCAGGCTCTTGCCGCCGCGCGGGATGATCATGTCGATCAGGCCAGCCGCGGTCAGCATCGCGCCGACCGCGCCGCGATCCTGAGTCGGTATCAGTTGCACCGCATCGATCGGGACGCCTGCCTCGGCGAGGCCACGATGGAACGCGGCGAGCAGCGCACGATTGGAGTTCACCGCCTCGCTGCCGCCGCGCAGCAGCACCGCATTGCCCGATCGCAGGCACAGCGCGGCGGCATCGACGGTGACATTGGGACGGCTCTCGTAAATGATGCCGATCAGCCCGATCGGGATACGAACGCGGCTGAGGTGAAGCCCGTTCGGACGATCGGTGGTGGAGATGACTTCGCCCACCGGATCGGCAAGAGCGGCGACTTGATCGACCGCAGCCGCAATGCCGGCGAGCCGCGCGGGATCGAGCCGCAGCCGATCGAGCAGCGCCTCCGAAAGTCCTGCCGCCTCGGCGCGCGTGACGTCGTGCGCGTTTGCCTCAAGGATCACGGCTTCGTCAGCGCGCAAAGCCCTGGCCGACGCCAGAAGCGCTGCCGCCTTCTGGTCGCTGGACAACAAGGCCAGACGCCGCTGCGCAGCGCGGCCAGCCTGCGCCAGACGTTCGACGAGCGCCTCGGGCGATTCCGTGATGGGGATGTGAGCGGTCATGCGGCGCCGTTAGCACTGCTGGGGTGTGGTGTCATGGGGGGCCGAGGGCGGCACATGGCCTTCGACAAGCTCAGGCTGAGCGGGTTTGGGGATCGCAACACACACAATATCCGCTCAGGCTGAGCCTGTCGAAGCCCGCGCGCGATCCGCGCCAACACCCGCTTACTGCAGCGTGACCGCACCATCATCGGTGTCGGGCCGCTTGCCGAAAAACTGCATCAACTGAACCAGGAGCTCGCACCGCTCCGAAAGCGCCGGCGCCTCCAGCAGCGCCTGTTTCGCCGCCGGATCGAACGGCGCGATCTGGGCGACGCCGTTGATCAGCGAATTGTCGTCGAGCCGTGCGACCGATTCCCAGTCCACGCTGTAGCCTTGCGCATCGGCGAACCGGCGCGCCTCGCGCTCGAAACCGGCGCGTTCGATCGGCGCCAGCACCGGGTCGATCTCCTCCGCGAACATCTCGGCCTCGACCTGGCGGAACGCGGTGCCCGCGTCGAGTTCGCGCAGCACGCGAAACCGCGCCTCACCTTCGAGCACCAGGTTGAACTTGCCCTCCTCGAGCGCCTCGAACTCGCCGATCTTTCCCAGGCAGCCGACCGTGAACAAAGGCGCCCCCTCGAACGCGCGCTGCGGCTGGATCATCCCGATCCGCCGGTCGCGTGCGAGCGCGTCGCTGATCAGTGCGCGGTAACGCGGCTCGAAGATGTGGAGCGGCAATTGCAGCCCCGGATACAGCACCGCGCCCGTCAGCGGGAAAATCGATATCCGCCGCGTGACCCCGCTCATCGCGCTCAGCCGAACAGGATCGTCGACAGCCGCCGACGCGTTGCCGCGACCCACGGGTCTTCGAGCCCGATCGCCTCGAACATCTGCAGCAGCTTGGCCTTTGCGGCGCCCTCGTTCCACTCGCGATCGATCGCGATCAGACGCAGCAGCGTATCGGCGGCGACATCCTGCTCACCGACGGCAAAGGCGGCGGACGCAAATTCGAACTGTGCCTCCGGATCGTCGGGGCGTTCAGCGGCGGCGGCGCGCAGTCCTGCAAGAACGCTGTCATTGGGCCGGTCGCGCGCCAGTTCCAGCGCGGCAGTGGCACGTTCGATCGGCGGTTTGCCTACGAGATCG
>CAJCHR010000059.1 GCA_903970225.1 Actinobacteria bacterium 21-64-8
TCGGCGGGTCCGTCCCCCTTCGCGCCGCTGCCCCACGGGCTACGCCGCCCGGCCATGGCAAGTGCGCCGCGCGCGATAGCGCCTGCGATTATCGTCATGTGACGGGTTATAGGAGCGGCGCGCGCCTAAAAACAGTGCCAAGCGCGCGATTTTCCCTGCTAGGGGCGCCGATGATGAATGAGATCGCTGCCGGAACGGACGAAGTCGCTACCGCGCGCCTTATCGGCGCACTGCCCAAAGCCATCGCCGAACGCGTGCGCTCGCTGCAGCTCACCGATGGAACGGCCACTGCGGTGATCGATGTTGCGGGTCTCGATCCGGCTTCTCGCACTGCGCTCGAAGCGGATGCAGACGCAGTGCTTGCGGCCCAACCCGGCGTCACCGCCGTGCGGATCGCGCTTACCGCCGAACGGGCCCAGCGCCGCATTCTCGCGGTTGCCTCGGGCAAGGGCGGCGTAGGCAAATCGACGCTCGCGGCAAACCTCGCGATCGCGCTCTCGCGCCGCGGCCGCCGTGTCGGGCTGGTCGATGCAGACATATACGGCCCCTCGCAGCCGCGCATCTTCGGCAGCGAGCACGAACGCCCGGTTGCGCACGACGGCAAGCTGGTCCCGGTTGCGGGCCGATGGGGCGTGCCGCTGCTGTCGGTCGGCCATCTGGTCGAGCCGGGCAAGGCCGTGGCGTGGCGCGGACCGATGGCGGCGGGCGCGCTCGGCCGGATGATCGACGCGCATTGGGACGATGCCGAGATACTGATCGTGGACTTGCCTCCCGGCACCGGCGACGTGCAGCTGACGATGGTCCAGAAATTCAAGCCCGACGGCGCGGTGATCGTCTCGACCCCGCAGGATCTCGCACTGATCGATGCCGCTCGCGCGATCGGCCTGTTCCGCGATTCGGGCGTGCCGCTGGTGGGCCTGGTCGAGAACATGGCCGGTTACCTCTGCCCCCACTGCGGCGAGGCGAGCGACCCATTCGGCCACGGCGGTGCGGAGGATGCGGCGCGCGAGCTTGGCATGCCCTTCCTGGGTCGCATCCCGCTCACCATGACGATTCGCCGAGACAGTGACGCCGGAAAGCCTCCAGCGGCCGGTTCGGACGAGGACGCAAAGCCCTTCGCCGCTATCGCCGAGGCCGTGTCACGCTGGCTCGATGGTGCGCCAGCATGAGCGCCTTGGCGCGGCCGCTGGGCCACCCCCCGGTCAGCACGGGCGGCATCGGCGTGCTGCTGGTCAATCTCGGCACGCCCGACGAGGCGAACCCCCGGGCGGTAAAGCGCTATCTCGCCGAGTTCCTGTCCGACCGCCGGGTGATCGAGATCCCGCAACTGGTGTGGCAGCCGATCCTGCGCGGGATCATCCTCAACACCCGGCCGAAGAAAAGCGCGCATGCTTACGCGCAAGTCTGGACCGAGGGCGGCTCGCCGCTCGCCGCGATCACGCGCGCGCAGGCCGAGGCGCTGCAGGTGCGACTCGGAACGAGCGCGCAAGTGGGCTGGGCGATGCGGTACGGCAACCCGTCGATCGCGGCCGAACTCGCCGAACTCAAGGCCCGGGGATGCGACCGTATCCTCGTCGCGCCGCTCTATCCGCAGTACTCAGGCGCGACGACCGCCTCGGTCATGGATGCGGTCGGTGCGGCGCTGGGCACGATGCGCTGGCAGCCCGCGATCCGCACGCTGCCGCCGTATCACGACGATGCCTCCTATATCGCCGCGCTGGAGGCCGACCTCGGCCGCCAGATCGATTCGCTGAGCTTCACGCCCGAAGTGCTGCTGCTCTCGTTCCACGGCATGCCCGCGCGCACGCTTGCGCTGGGCGATCCCTATCACTGTCATTGCCAGAAAACCGCGCGACTGTTCGCCGAGGCACTGGCGCCGCGCTTTCCGGGGCTGCGACTCGACATCACGTTTCAATCGCGCTTCGGCCGCGCGAAATGGCTCGAGCCCGCGACGGACGTGGTTCTTGCGCACGAAGCGCAGCGCGGCACGCGCCGACTCGCGATCGCTGCGCCCGGATTTGCCGCCGATTGCCTCGAAACGCTCGAGGAACTGGCGATCCGCGGCCGTGAGCAATTCACGGCAGCGGGAGGCGAGGACTTCGCCGCGCTGTCCTGCCTCAACACCAGCAAAGCAGGAATGCTGATGCTGGAAGCACTTACCCGGCGCGAACTGTCGGGCTGGATCTGAATTCGATCCATTCTTGACATATACTCTATTTGTTCTCATCATGTTCGCGTAAAGCGTGAACAGGAGTCGAACGCCATGGCACAAGCCGCCTTCGCTTATGATGTCGCCTTTCCCGAATCGAGACGCCGTTCGGGCGTGTCGTCGGAGCAGCAGCCTTCGTTCGTGGCCGAGCATCTCTCGCCGACGGTGTCGATTTTCGCCGATCGGCCGCATCTGCGCGCCGAACTGCTGGAAGATGCCGAGGGCGCGGGCCTCACGATCGCGGCGCATGCGCCGGTCGGCACATTGCTCGATGGTCCGGCGCGTCCGCTGGGTGACATCGTGCTGCTCGATTGCCCCAGCGTGGATGGCACCGAACTTGCGGCGCTCGCGCGGCTCGATCTGCGCGCCGCTCGCACTGGCGCGCAGCTGGTCATCTCCACCAGCGTCGCCGCGCTGGACGAGGTGTTTGCCTGCGCCGATCAGTCCGATCCCTTGATCCTCGTCGATCCCACCCGCGCCGAACGCGCCGTCGCGCTGGGTGAGGCGCTGGGGCGGCTGGCGGGCTCGCGCCTACGCGAACTGCCCGACGATGTACGGATTGCGGTGCTGCGACTGACCGAGCAGGTCGGCCAGATCGCGCAGCGCCTCGATCGTCTCGGCCCTCCGCCGGAGCGCAGCAACATCGTCCCCTTTGATGGAGACCGCGTCCGCTCCGCTCAACCGGCCTTCCGCGTGGAACCGACGGTCGCGCCGATCGCCGCGGGCCTGCCCGACCCGCGGCTCGTGCGCCGGGTCCTGCGCCAGCGCCAACTGCGCGCGCGCTTCCTCGATCCCGAGCTGTTCGCCGATCCCGCCTGGGACATGCTGCTCGATCTCACCGCGGCCGCGTCGGAGAAAGTGCGCGTCTCGGTCAGTTCGCTGTGCATCGCCGCGGCCGTGCCGGCCACAACCGCGCTGCGCTGGATCCGGCAGATGACCGATGCAGGCCTGCTGGCGCGAATCGAGGACAACGAGGACCGCCGCCGCGCTTTCATCGTTCTCACCGAACGTTCGCGCACCGCGATGTCCGCTTATTTCGCGGCACTGGGTGAGGATGCTGCGATCGCCGTGTAATTTTCCGCCGTCCCGGGTTCGACGCGGGACGGCGGGCGTCACTCAGGCGGATCGTTCACTTGCCCAGAATGTGCATCACCAGCGGCGGTGCGGTGAGACTCGGGGACTGGCTCAGGAGTTCGATCGCATGCGTGACGCCCGATTCAGGCCCCTCGTGCGTGACCATCGCGACCAGCACCTCGCCAATCCCGTCCGGGCCGCCGTCCTCGGGCGCGCCCTTCTGGATCAGGCTCTCGATCGAGACCCCGGCATCGCGCATCGCCGCGGTCAGTTCGGCGAGCACGCCCGGACGGTCCGCGACGGTGAAGCGGATATAGGCCCGGCCCCGGCGATGCCCCGAAGTGGCGGCCGGCAGCGTCTCGAGATCGGAGACCGGCACCGAGAACGGCGAGGCGACCTCGCCGCGCGCTATGTCGATCAGGTCCGCGACGACGGCACTCGCGGTCGGGCCGTCGCCCGCGCCGGCACCCTGGAACAGCAGCCGGCCGGAGAAATTGCCCTCGGCGACCACCGCGTTGGTCGCGCCATCGACGTGCGCGAGGGGATGATCGAACGGCACCAGATGCGGCTGCACGCGCTGGAACAGCTTGCAGGCGCCCTCGCTGAAGTCGGGTTCGGCCATGCCGATCAGGCGGATCACGTATCCCAGCGAATCGGCCTGCGCGATGTCGGCGGCGCGCAGCTGCGAGATGCCGGTGACCTCGACCGCGCCGAAATCGATCCGCGACCCGAACGCGATCGCCGCCAGGATCGAAAGCTTGTGCGCGGCATCGATCCCGTCGACGTCGAATGAGGGGTCGGACTCGGCGTAACCCAGCCGCTGCGCGTCGGCGAGGACGCTGGCGAAGTCGCGGCCGGTGTCCTCCATCGTCGAAAGGATGTAATTGCAGGTGCCGTTGAGGATCCCGTAAACCCGCTCGAACGCGTTCGCCGCAGCGCCTTCGCGCAGGCCCTTGATCACCGGGATCCCGCCCGCGACCGCCGCCTCGAACTTCAGCGATACCCCCGCTGCCTCGGCGCGGGTCGCAAGCTCCAGGCCATGGTGTGCGATCATTGCCTTGTTCGCGGTGACCAGCGCCTTGCCCGCCTCGAAGGTGGTGCGCGCGCAAGCCAGCGCCGGACCGTCTGAGCCGCCTACCAGCTCGACCACGACATCGACATCGGGCCGCTCGGCCAGGATCACCATGTCGTCTTCCCAGGCATAGCCGGAGAGGTCGACCCCGCGCGGCTTGTACCGGTCGCGCGCGCTGATCGCGGTCACGACGATCGGCCGCCGTGCTCGCCTGGCGATCAATTCGGAATTAGTTTCGAGCAGCCGGATGACCCCGGCCCCGACGGTGCCGAGCCCAGCCAGCGCAATCCTCAGCGGTTCGGCCATGGTGTTCCCTTCCGGGCAGGGCGCCTAAGGGAGCGCGCCCCGGAAAGCTAGCCCGCCAAAGCTACGGAGCGATTCGCCGTAGTCGCTGGCAATCGCCGAGCGCGGACAGCACGAAGCGGTAATCGTCCTGTGCGGCCGCGCGATCCTCGGGCGTGTCCGAGGGATCGGCCGAAGCGGGCAGCGTCCGGGGCAGCGCGCAGGCGAGCCGGTACCATACCAGCGTCTCGGGTAGCGGCGGCGCATCGATGTTGGCGGTCAGCTCCGAGAACGAAGCGCCCCAGCGCGTCGGCGTGCCGGGCTTGTGCGCGATCGTGAGCGATGCGGCCGATCCGTCGTCGGTCTTGAGGAAAACCTGGGTCTGGCTCTCGCCAGCAAGATCACCGGGTGCGTGCACGATCTCGCGCACACCGGTGATGTGGGCGGCGCCGCCCGGCTGCACGATCGCGGTCAGCACCGCGCGCACCCGCGCCTCGTTCTCGGGATTTGCGATCAGCAGCGCATCGGGTGCGACCAGCGCCAGTTCGCCGGGATTTCCCGAAACGGGGCGGGCGAAGACGATCACGTCGATCTTCTTGAACACGGGCGGACGGCCTTTGGCATCGACCGGCAGGTCGGCAAGGAACGCGAGCCGTGGCGCGAGTTCGGCATGTCCGGCGATCAGGGCGGTGGTCTGGGCCTGGACATAGAATCGCGCGGTTCCGGGGACCGGCGGGGCCGTGCGCGAATCGCCGACGCGCGCGATCGTGCGCGGCTGCACCCTGACGACCAGCGGCGCGGTGTCGGCA
>CAJCHR010000060.1 GCA_903970225.1 Actinobacteria bacterium 21-64-8
CCGGCGAAGACACCGAACTGGACCGCGGCGTCCACCAGTCCAACGGGCATTGCTTCTCGCCCGACGGCCGGACGGTCTACTGCGCCGACAGCTTCCTCCACACTATGTACGCCTATGACTATGATCCGGCGACCGGCGCGGTCTCGGGCAAACGCGTGTTCGCCGATACCAAACCCCTGGGCGGCGTCCCCGATGGCTCGGCGGTCGATGCCGATGGCACCGTATGGATGGCGGTGTTCCAGGCGGGCAAAGTCGCGGCATTCGGCGCGGACGGGACCGTGCGGCGCGTGATCGACATGCCTGTCAGCCTGCCATCGAGCGTCGCATTCGGCGGTCCTGCACTGGACGTGCTCTACGTCACCACGATCGATCCCGCCGCATTCGGCTGGCCGGGCGAGGCGGACGGCGGATATCTCTATGCGATCGAGGGCCTGAGCGTCCACGGCGTGCCGGACGGACGCTTCGCGGGGTGAGCCGGGCGCTGGTCGCCCAGCGCTGCCGGACTGACCGTTTCATCGCCGCGGCGGTGCTGATTGCGTTGTAACTTGGCCCGGAAACTGCGAGAGCAGTGCCATTGGTTTTGAGGAGACGTGTCATGGCCGAAGCCGACACCACGGAAATTGCAGCTGCTGCCAAGAAGTACTGGTCGGCGGAAGGATACACTCCCGGCGGCGTGATCCGCGAGGTCGATTACGCGAGTCAGTCGGGCGGTCTCGATCCGATGTTCGAGGGCATCAAGATCGTCGATTGCGACACGCACATCACCGAAGCGCCCGACCTTTTCACCAGCCGCGCGCCGGCGAAGTACAAGGACAAGGTGCCGTTTGTGAAGCTCGACACCGACGGGGTCGAGCGCTGGTACGTGGGTGACCGCAACTTCGGCTCGATGGGCGGCAACGTCATCCGCGCCGACAAAAACAAGTTGCTCGGCCGGCTCGCATTCCCCAAGCTCGAGCAGGCACATCCCGGCGGGCACATCATCAAGGACCGCCTCGAGGCGATGGACGACATGGGAATCTGGGCGCAGATCGCGTTCCAGAACTCGGGCGTGACTCAGGCCGGCTCGCTGATGACTCTGGGCGACAACGATCTCGCGGTTTCGATCGTCCAGATGTACAATGACGCGTCAGTCGACATCCAGAAGGACAGCGGCAACCGCATCTTCAACATGGCGCACCTGCCGTTCTGGGATAAAGCCGAGCTGATCAAGGAAGCCCGGCGCGCGATCGACATGGGGCTCAAGGGCTTCGTGCTTCCCGATACGCCCGAGCGTGTCGGCGTGCCCAGCTTCCTCGACGATTACTGGACGCCGTTCCTCGAACTGTGCGAATCGACCGGAACGCCGCTCAACTTCCACCTCAACGCCGCGATCGATCCGAACACGCTGACTTGGGAGGGCTTCGCCTTCGAGCAGACGCTGTCGGTGGTCGCGACGATGTTCTCGATCGGCAATGCCGCGACGCTGGGCAACTGGATCGTCTCGGGGCGTCTGGACCAGTTCCCCAAGCTCAAGATCGGTCTGATCGAGAGCGGCGCGGGCTGGGTTCCGTTTGCGGTCGAGGCGCTGGAGCACCAGTTCGACGAGATGCTGCCGCGCTTCTCCAAGACGCTGCAGCGGCGTCCGTGGGAGTATTTCCACGATCACTTCCTGTGCAGCTTCTGGTTCGAGAAGGTCGCGCCCAAGCTGCTGCTCGAGACGATCGGCGTCGACAACGTGATGTTTGAAACCGATTTCCCGCACCCGACCTCGCTCTATCCGGGCGTGCAGAAGCACCTCGTCGACGTGCTCGGCGGGCATACCCCCGAGGTGCGCAAGAAGGTTCTGCAGGACAACCCGAACAAGATGTACCAGCTCGGCCTCTGAGCTTTTGCCGAACGACAAGAAGCGCTCCCGCCTCGCGGCGGGGGCGCTTTTTTGTGCCTACAGCCCCGCCGCCAGTTCATCGAGCTGGGTGAGGCACGTGCCCCAACCCTCGAAGAAGCCCATCGCCTCATGTTTGGCGCGGTCTTCGGCGTCCTTGTGGCGCACCAGCGCGCGGTAGAGCGTGCCGTCAGCGGCGGGTTCAAAGGTGATCTGCGCGGTCATGAACGTCTCCGCGTAAGGCCGAAACAGCGGGCCGAGGCTGTCGGTCCAGACCAGCCGCCGCTCGGGCTCGACCACGAGGATGCAGCCCGGCTTCTCGGGGAACGGCTCGCCCTCGGGCGACTGCATCACCACGTTGAACGCACCGCCCGGCACCAGATCGATCTCGGCCTTGGCGACGCCGTACGGGCGCGGCGCGAACCACTGCTTGATCAGGTCGGGCTCGGTCCACGCGCGCCACAGCTGCGCGGGGCTGGCCTTCACGGTGCGTTCGAGCAGCAGGTCGAGCTGGTCATTGATGTCCATCGGCATTTTCCTTTGCGGCGAGAGTTTCGATAAAGGCATCGAGCCGATCGAGGCGCGATTCCCAGGTGCGGCGTTCGGCTTCGAGCCAGCCTTGCGCCTCGATCAGCAGCTCGGGCCGCAGCGAGCACATCCGCACGCGGCCAGCCTTGCGCGAGGCGACGATCCCGCTCTCCTCCAGCACGCGGACATGCTTCATGAAGCTGGGGAGCGCCATGCGGTGTTGCCGCGCGAGATCGCCAACGCTCGCCGGCCCGCCGGCCAGCTGCGCGATCACTGCGCGGCGCGTGGCATCTGCAAGCGAATGGAAGACGCGGTCAAGCTGAGCCATATGGCTAAGTATCAATTCAAGACGGCGAGTCAAGATACTTTGCCAAAAGGCTTAGTGATCCAGGCTCCCGCGTCGAAGCAGGCGTCCGCAATCCCCCATTGTCCCCGCGCCCGCTCCGGTGTAATGCCTGCTGTACACCTGTACAGCATTTCCGGGAGAGGCGCCGCCATGGCGATCCATTTCAGCAATATCAAGGAATTCATCGGCACCCGCGTGTCGTGGGACGATCGCGCCGATCTGTTCACGCCTGAGGCCGCCACCGCGATCCGCGCGAAAGTCGAAGAGCGCACCGTACTGGTGTTTCCCGAGGTCGACCTCACCGACGACGAGCAGCTCAAGATTACCGAGCTGCTGGGCCCCAAGGTCCGCCTGACCGGCAAGTTCAACGTCCAGGACAACAACGAGGACGTGTACCAGGTCACGCTCGACGAGAAGATCAATCCTCAGCCCGAATACGTGCTCGGCACGTTTTTCTGGCACATGGACGGCCTGAGCGTCGACATGCCGCCTCCGTTCGCGACGCTGCTGTCGTGCCGCATCGCGCCCGACAAGGGCGGCGAGACCGAGTTCTGCAGTACCTACGCCGCCTATGAAGGCTTGCCCGATGACGACAAGCAGGCGATCGAAGGCCTGGTGGGCGTTCATTCGGTCAGGGCCAGCCTGTCACCTATCGCGGATGCCATCCCCGAGAAGCACCGCGAGAGGGTGATGGGCATCGGCGGGGGAATGGAGCGCGAGCATCCGATCGTCTGGACTCACGAATCGGGCCGCAAGTCGCTGGTCATCGGCACCACCACCGATCGCATCGTCGGCATGGAAGTTCCGGCCGCGCGCGCGCTGCTCATCCGGCTGCAGGAATGGGCCGCGCAGCCCAATTTCTCGCTGCGTCACAAGTGGAAGAAGGGCGATTTCGTGATCTGGGACAACACCGGCGCGATGCACCGGGCGATCCCTTACGACAAGTCGACCGGCCGCATGATGCACCGCACCTCGATCGCGGGCACCGAAGCGGTCGCGGCGTAATGTCGTTCGTCGTCCGGGGTTCGACCCCGGACGACAATTTCTTGCCGGGCCGCGCGCCTAGCGTCATCATGAACGATTGTATCGCTGAGGGTCGTTCATGAACTTTGTCTATCGCCGTGCCGCTGCCGCCTTGCTCGGCGCTTCGGTCCTTGCGCTCTTTTCGCCCTCTGCTTTTGCCGATGACAAACCCGGACCGAGCGCGCGGCCCGCGCCCGATCGCTATTTCGAGCCCGAGGAAGTGCGCAGCGCTGGATCGGTGACGGTCGATGGCAAGGCGATCGCTTACGACGCGGCTGCGGGAACGCTGGTGGTCCACGGAGCCGGCTGGAACGACAGCGAGTGGCGCGAGGCCGCGGCGACGGAGAGCGACAAGGACAAAAGCAAGGACGGCGGCGCGGCCGACAAGGAATTGCCGCCGCCCGAGGCCTCGATCTTCTACACCGCCTACTTCAAGCGCGGCGCGGCCGCCGCCGATCGTCCGATCACGTTCCTGTACAACGGCGGCCCGGGCTCCTCGACGGTCTGGCTGCACATGGGCGCATTCGGCCCGCGCAAGGTGGTCACCACCAACGGCGGCTATACCCCCGCCGCGCCTTACGGCATCGTCAACAACACCAACAGCCTGCTCGACGCATCGGACCTGGTGTTCATCGACGCACCGGGCACCGGCTATTCGCGCGTCGCCGGCAAGGACAAGGACAAGGCGTTCTGGGGCGTCGACGAGGACGCGCATGCCTTCGCCCAGTTCATCAAGGCATTCCTGACCAAGTACGATCGCTGGAATTCGCCCAAGTACCTGTTCGGCGAAAGCTATGGCACGCCGCGTTCCGCAGTGCTGGTCGACGAACTCGCGCGCGACGATTCGATCGACTTCAACGGGGTGATGCTGCTTTCGCAGATCCTCAACTTCGATCTTTCGATCGACGGTCCCAAGCTCAACCCGGGGACCGACCTGCCCTATATCACCGCCCTGCCCTCGATGGCGGCGACCGCGTGGTACCACAACCGCCTGCCGGGCGCGCGCCCGGCCGAGCTCGAGCCGTTCCTGCGCGAGGTCGAGCATTTCGCGGTGACCGACTATGCCGCCGCGCTGGCGCAAGGGGCGGGGCTCGACGCCGCTACGAAGCAGACGATGGCCGGGAAGCTGGCGGGGTACATCGGGCTTCCGGCGGACTACATCGCGCGTTCGGACCTCAGGATCGAAGGCGGGCAGTTCGAACAGCAGCTGCTCAATCCGGTCGGCGAAGTCACCGGCCGGCTCGACAGCCGCTTCCATGGACCGGCGATCGACGTGCTCGACAAGGAGACCCAGTACGATCCGCTCGACCCGGCGCTGGCGTCCGCTTTCGTCTCCGCGTTCCACGCCTACGCGTCGCAGGATCTCAAATGGAAGCCCGAGCGGGCGTTCTATCCCTCGGTCGACGAGATCGGCAGCAAATGGGACTTGCGCCACAAGCCGCCGGGTCAGACAGACAAGCAATACATCGCCGCCAACGTGCTGCCCGACC
>CAJCHR010000061.1 GCA_903970225.1 Actinobacteria bacterium 21-64-8
GGTGAACTCGGTACGCTCGAAGTGGGCAGGCTCGCCGACCTGATCCTCGTCGATGGCGATCCGATCGCGGAGATCGCGGTGCTGGCCGGCCCTGGAAAGGTCGACCTCGTGATCAAGGACGGTACGATCCAGAAGCATAAACCAGCGCTCGCGGTCCGGGCAGCATCGGCGCCCGCGTTCGAGCCGGCAGAATAAGCGCAGGAGCATAGAAGATGAACATCGAAACCGGCCTGCTCCAACCCGGCCAGGCCCGCTGCCCAGCGGAAAGCACGCAGGAGATCATCGCCCGCGATGCCAGGCCAGCCCCCGCCTGGGCGGCGAGCGAGAGCTACGAGTACCTCGGCTCGCAGGACATCACCAAGGACCGCTACACCGAGGCGAGTTTTGCGCATGCCGAGTTCGAGAAGCTGTGGACCCGCACCTGGCAGGTCGCCTGCCGCGAGGACCAGATCGCCGAGGTCGGCGACTATCAGGTCTATGATATCGGGCCTTACAGCTTCGTCGTGGTCCGCTCCGACGACGACGAAATCAAGGCGCACTTCAACGCCTGCCTCCATCGCGGCACCAAGCTCAAGCCTTCGGCCTCCGAAGGCTTCGCGCTCAACATCAAGTGCCCGTTCCACGGCTGGACCTGGAACCTCGACGGGTCGCTCAAGGAAGTGCCCGAGAAGTGGGATTTCTCGCACTTCACCAGCGGCAAGACCTGCCTGCCCGAGGCGAAAGTCGCGCGGCTCGGCGGGTTCGTCTGGATCAACATGGATCCCGATTCTCCGAGCCTCGAAGACTATCTCGGCGAGGAGGCGCTCGCGCACCTCAAGGCGTGGAAGCTCGAGGACCGCTACATCTATCTTCACGTGCAGAAGAGCTATCCGGCCAACTGGAAGCTGACGATGGAGGCCTTCATGGAGGCCTATCACGTCGGCGATACGCACCCGCAGGTCGCGCCCGCCAACGGCGACGTCAATTCGCAGTACGATATCTACGGCGATCACGTCGATCGGTTCATCTCGACTCTCGGCGTGGTCAGTCCCAAGCTTGCGGGAAAATACTCCGAGCAGGACATCATCGAGAACTTCACGATGGGTGACAGCTCGGCGATGGGCGGCGGCAAGCCACAGCTCAAGGAGGGCGAGCGCGCGCGGCAGGTAATGGCCGACATGTTCCGCGGCATGTTCGAGAAGGCGACCAACACCGACCTGAGCGCCTTTTCCGACACCGAACTGCTCGACACTTACAGCTACACGTTCTTCCCGAACCTGTTCCTGTTCCCCGGCATCTCGCTGCCGATGATCTACCGCTTCCGCCCTGATGCGCGCGACCATCGCCGGACGATCTACGAGGTGATGTTCATGCGGCCCAAGCCGCTGACAGGCCCGGTGCCCGAAAATGCGAGCGTGGAGGTGCTTGCCGATCACCAGAGCTTCGCCGAAGCGAAGGGCATGGATCCCGGATTCGGCCATATCCTCGACCAGGATACCGACAACCTCTACGCGCAGCAGGAAGGCCTGGAGGCGAGCGCGAAGCCGGGGATCACACTGGGGGACTACCAGGAAATCCGGGTCCGCCATTTCGAGCAGGCGGTCGACAAATATATCGCGATGGACGCGAAACTGCCCGACTGGACGCGGCTGCAGCGCGGCTGAGATTTGATCGCCGGGGCGCTCTTGCCCGGCGATGGAAGACGCGCGACACTCTCTTGCGAGAGCAAAAAGCGCGAGGGCCTGAGGATGAAGCTGGGATTTGCGATGCCGCACATGGTGCGGCTTAAGGCGATGCGGCAGGTCTGGGAGGACGGGGTCACCGGCGCGGACCAGACCCGGCTCGCCAAATGGGCCGAGAAGCTGGGCTACGCGATGATCGCGGTGCCCGAGCACTTCATCATCCCCAAGGCGCACGTCGAGCTTTCCGGCGATTGGTACTTCAACGCCTATGCCGGAATGGCGCATTTCGCGGGTGCAACCGAGACCATTCGCGTCAACAGCTGCATCGCGATCCTGCCGCTTCAGCACCCGATCACCACCGCCAAAGTGCTGGCAACGATGGACTGGCTGTCCAGCGGCCGCGTCACCGCGACGTTCGCCGCGGGCTGGCTGGAAGAGGAGTTCGACATCATGGGCGTGCCGTTCCATGAACGCGGCGCGATCAGCGAGGAATACACCGCCGCGATCATCGAGCTTTGGACCAAGGAAAGCCCCGAGTTCGAGGGCAAGTACGTCAGCTTCAAGGATGTCGCGTTCGAGCCCAAGCCGGTGCAGACGCCGCACATCCCGATCTGGTTCGGCGGCGAGGCAAAGCCGGTGCTGCGCCGCGTCGCGCGCTATGGCAGCGGCTGGTGGCCGTTCCTGACCAAGCCCGAAAACATCCCGTCGCAGATCGACTTCATCAAGTCGCAGCCCGATTATGCGGGCAAGCTGACGGACATCTACTACGGCATGGGCGCCGGCCGCGTCGGTGAGGGGCACGTCGTGCAGGACGATCCCGATGCGCGCCCCGGGCAGAGCAAGCAGGAAATCGTCGACCGGCTCGGAGAACTGGCCGGCCTCGGCGTGACGATGAGTTCGGTGCCGATGCCCGCGGTGAAGGATTTGCAGGGCTATTACGATTATACCCAGTGGGTGGCGGAAGAGATCATTCCGGCGGTGGCGTGAGCCGCGCGGAATCCCTGACGGGATTGGGACGGTTATTAGGGGGAACGTGGCGGCGATGACTCGGTCGGGGCGGCCTGCGCACTTGACCGCCACCGCGATTTTGCGTCTCGCTGCGGACATTGACCGCAATATCGGCAAGAGGAGAGGGCGATGAGCCGCAACGATCTCGATGGACTGGGCTACCGCGGCAAGACCGTGGTCGTCACCGGCGGCGCTTCGGGGATGGGTGAGCAGACCGCGCGAATCCTGGGCGATCTCGGCGCGAACGTGCACATCGTCGACATTGCCGAACCGAAGGTTCCGAACGCGGGCTTCTATCGCCTCGACCTGTCAGATTTCGCCGCAGTGCGGGAGACGGCCGCTGAGCTCCGCAAGCTCGCGCCGATCGACTTCGTGTTCCCCTGCGCCGGCCTGCCGCCGCTGGTGAAGGGCGCGCTGTATGCGATGAAGGTCAACTACATCGGCACGCGGCTGTTCGTGGAGGAGCTTTTGCCGGCGCTGGCCGACGGCGCGGGGATCGCGCTGATCTCGTCCGACGCGGCGATGGGCTGGCAGGCGAACGTCGCGCAGAGCCTCGAGATGCTCGCGATCTCCGATCCCGACGAAGCGCTCGCCTGGGTCGAGGCCGATCCCGACAAGCGCCTGCGCGATGGGTACACCACGTCCAAGGAGATGCTGGTGGTCTGGACTCAGAACGCGGCGGTTTCGCTCGGCAATTCGCGCCGCATCCGCCTCAACGCCACGGGACCTTGCCCGACCAAGACCGCGTTCATGGACGTGCAGGCCCCGGCGCTGCCCGACGGCTTCCTCGACCAGTGGCCTTATCCCTCACTCGGCCGCATGGCGACCGCCGAGGAGCAGGCCTGGCCGCTGGTGCTGCTCAACAGCCCGCTCAATGCCGCGATCACCGGCACGTTCCTCTACACCGACCAGGGCTTCGCCAGCGGCGTGTTCACGGGCGCGATCGATCCGGGGTTCATGTCCGGCGCCGAGCCCGCCGAAGCGGCTGGGTGAGCTTTGTGCCTCGTCATTCCGTCTTCGCGCGGATGACGAAGCTGATTTAGAGAGTTGCGTAATGCTCAAGTTTTCAAGGAACCCTCTGCGATGAACCCACCCCGGCCGCGGCCGAAGCTCGATGCGTTCAACACCCCGTTCTGGACGGGCGGCGCCGAGGGCAAGCTCAACATCGTCCACTGCGCTGACTGCGGGCAATACACGCACCCGCCGTTGCCGCTGTGCCGCCATTGCCAGTCCGAGAACGTCGCGCCCGAGGCGGTGGCCGGCACCGGCGCGATCGACACCTACACGATCAATCACCAGGCATGGGTGCCGGGCCTCGAAGTGCCTTACGTGATCGCGCGGGTGCGGCTCGACGGCGTGCCGGGGGTCTACCTCACCACCAACATCGTCGGCTCGCCGATCGAGGACGTGGCGTTCGACGATCCCGTGCGCGTCGTGTTCGAGGAGCAGAGCGGCATTTTCTATCCCTTGTTCGAGAAGGTCGCCTGATGGCCACCCCCACTACCAAGCGCGAAGCTTACATCACCGGTGTGGGCCAGTCCGAAGTCGGCGTGCGCCTGCCGCGCCATCCGCTGCTCTTGACCAAGGACGCGATCAACGAGGCGCTCGCGGATGCGGGTCTCGACATCTCGCAGATCGACGGCGTGTTCTCATTCCCCGGCAAGGCGCAGGGCTATCTCGCGTTCTCGCCCGTCGGGACCGACGACGTGATCGAGGCGATGGGTATCAAGTCGAAGTGGCAGATGGGCGCGATGGAGCAGCCCGCGCAGCTCTCGGCGATCGGCATGGCCGCGCAGGCGGTCAAGGAAGGCGTCTGCCGCCACGTGATCTGCTTCCGCACGGTCTACGAGGCCGGCGGCATGGCGCAGCCCGAGATCTACATGCCCTCGCGCGGGGACGGCACCGTCTCGGGCATGTCGCAGTGGACCTCGCCGTTCTGGGCGACCTCGGCCGCATGCTGGACCGCGCAGTACGCGCAGCGCCACGTCCACCAGTACGGCATGACGCGCGAGCAGCTGGCGATGATCGCGATCAACGGCTCGAAGAACGCGATGCTCAATCCGCGCGCGCGGGCGATCACCAAGGAAGAGCTGACGCTCGACAAGTACCTGAACGCGCGTCTGATCTCGACGCCGCTATGCCTGTATGATTGCGATCGTTTCTCCGATGCGGCCACCGTGGTGATCGTCTCGGCGGGCGATGCGCTCGACGAGGTGCAAGGTGAGCCGGTGCGGATCGCGGCGATGGCCGGATCGGTCGATCGCTACAGCTGGGACCAGGTCGACTGGTCGGCGGCCTACGTGTGCGGCGAGGATCTCTGGAAGCGCACCGACTACACGACCGAGGACGTCGATACCGCTCAGTTCTACGATGGCTTCGCGTTTCTGCCGATCACCTGGCTCGAGGGGCTGGGTTTCTGCGAGAAGGGCGAGGGGCACAAGTTCATCGAGGGCGGCACGCGGATCGCGCGCGACGGCGAACTGCCGCTCAACACCGCGGGGGGCCAGCTTGGCGCCGGACGCCTCCACGGTTTCGGCTTCGCACATGAGGCGGTGACGCAGCTCAGGGGCAAAGGCGGCGAGCGGCAGATCCCAGGGGATCCGAAGGTGGCGGTGGCGACTTCGGGCGGCGGGCCGCTGGCGGCGGCGCTGTTGCTCGCGAAAGATTGAGGTCGGGGAGGGGCGGCGGCGCGCTGCCCCTCGGCCGGCTCAGCCCCTCAATACCAGCTGTTTCACGCCCTCGATCACATATTGCGCGGCGAGCGCGGAGAGCAGCACGCCCAACAGCCGGCTGATCACCGCTTCCACGCTCGCACCCATCAGCCGCATCAGCGCAGGCGCGGCGAACAGCGCGAGCAGGGTCAGAAGCATCACCGCGAACAGCGCGGCCAGGATCACCAGTGTGTGCTCCGTGCCGGTCTGGCGTGACATCAGCAGCATGATCGTGGCGATCGATCCCGGCCCGGCGATCATCGGCATCGCCATGGGAAATACCGAGACGTCCTCGATCTCCGGAGTGGCACGCACTTTCTCGGCGCGCTGTTCGTTTCGCTCGGTGCGCTTCTCGAACACCATTTCGAGCGCGATCAGGAACAGCATGATCCCGCCCGCCACCTTGAACGCGGCGAGTTCGATATCGAGCGCGGCCAGCAGCTGCTCGCCGAACAGGGCGAACGCGGTCAGGATCAGCGCGGCGATGAAGCAGGCCTTGACCGCCATCGCGCGGGCCTGAGCCCCGCTCGCGCCGCTGGTCAGTCCGGCGAAGATCGGCGCGCAGCCGGGCGGATCGATGATCACGAACAGCGTGATGAACGAGGAGATGAACAGATCGAGCATCAGTTGCCCGAGATCGTCAGCCGCTCGGCCTCGTCATAGCCAGTGCCGTTCCAGCGACCGACCACGAAGGTTCCGGCGCCTTTCGCGTCGATCGCAGCACGCCAGCGCAGCGTGCCGTCTTCGGACTGCCCGTCGGCCGCATCGATAGGGGGCGGCAGCTTGGGCGGTTTCTTGCCGACCGTGGGCACCGGGCGGCGCGGGCGGTTGCGGCATTCGGAGACGTGGCCGCCGATCATGTCGGGCGCGGCCAGCGGGCTCGCCAGCGTGTCGCCGAGGTCGAGCACCCAGAGGTATTCGCCGCTGCGCGGCTGGCGCTGCCACACGGTGTTGAACACGCCGGTGTCCTTGCCGAGCTGCCACGCGCCGCGCGTGACCGCATATGTGCCGTCGCAGCTCATCCACACGTCATGAACCTGCCAGCGCACCGCCTCCGCCGGATCGCGGCGGCCCTTGAGCCAGTCGCGCGCGACGACCTTGGCAGGCTCGAACAGGACTGCGTCGTTGGTCGCCATGGTGTCGCGAAACGCGGTCCATTGCCCCTTGGCCTGCGCGCGCCGTGCGAAGGCGATCTCGGTGCCGATCACCGCGCTGGGGTTGGCGACGCCGGTCATCGTCCCGCCGCGCGTCTGCGCTCCGGCGGCGGGCATGAGCAAGCCGGTCGCCAGCAGCGCCGCGACCACGGCACCTTTCACGCCAGCGCGTCCTCGGTGACCGGCACTTTCGCATTGCGCTGCGCGGCGAGCAGGGTGTTGCGCAGGAGCACGGCGATCGTCATCGGTCCGACGCCGCCCGGCACCGGCGTGATCGCGCCTGCCACCTCGGATACGCCTGCAAAATCCACATCGCCGACGAGCCGCATCTTGCCTCCGTCAGTCGCCGGGATCCGGTTGATGCCGACGTCGATCACGGTCGCGCCGGGCTTGATCCAGTCGGCCTTGATCATGCCTGCGCGACCGACCGCGGCGATCACGATATCCGCGCGGCGCACGACTGCGGGCAGGTCGCGCGTGCGGCTGTGCGCGATCGTCACCGTGCAGCTCTCGCGCAGGAGCAGCTGCGCCATGGGCTTGCCGACGATGTTCGACCGCCCGACCACCACCGCGTCCAGCCCCGACAAGTCGCCAAGCTGGTTCTTGAGCAGCATCAGGCAGCCCAGCGGCGTGCATGGGACGAACCCGTCGAGCCCGGTCGCGAGGCGTCCGGCGCTGGCGACGGTGAACCCGTCGACATCCTTGTCGGGATCGATCGCGGCGATCACCCGCGCCTCTTCCATGTGCGGCGGCAGTGGCAACTGGACCAGGATCCCGTCGACCGCCGGATCGCCGTTGAGCTGTGCGATCAGCCCGAGGAGCAGGTCTTCGGACGCGTTCGCCGGCAATTTGTGCTCGAAGCTTGCCATGCCGCAGGCAAGCGTCTGCCTGCCCTTGCTGCGCACGTAGACTTCGCTCGCCGGGTCCTCACCCACCAGCACCACCGCCAGCCCCGCCTTGCGGCCCGCCGCAGCCTCGAACGCGGCGGCTTCGGCGGCGACACGCGCGCGCAGGCCTTCCGCAAAGGCCTTACCGTCGATGATCGCTGCACTCATGCGGCGAAGGCCAGATTGGTGAGCACGATCCGCAGGACCTGCAGCAGAATGATCAGCACCAACGGCGCGAAATCCAGCGTGCCGGTTGCGGGCATTACGCGCCGGATCGGTGCAAACAGCGGATCGAGCAGGGTGTTGATCGAATTGTAGATCGAGAGGACGAACGTGTTGCTTTGGTTGATGACGTTGAACGCCAGCAGCAGGCTGATCACGAACTGCACGAGGATCAGCGTGACCAGCACGTTGATCAGCAGGTCGACGATCTGGATCAGGGTAATGAGAACCAATTTGGGGACCTTTCGGGCAAGACGGCGGTCTTTAGCCGAGCGGTGCCACGTCCGGCAAGCGGAGCGGCCATCATGCGCGGAGAAGCAGGACCCCGGATCGCTTATTTCCCCGTTCAGGGAAGGGTCCGGACCTCATCGCCGACAGGTTGGCAAAGCTCTCCCTTGTAGTTCGCCATCGGATTGCGATATTCTCGCGCTATGGTTTCCGTATCCGCTCGCCCTGATTCCCTCCGTTTCGCCTCGCGCGGAGGCCCCGACAAGGATGATGGCGAGGGCGGCGGGGATGGCGGCGGCGGCGGACAGGGCGGACACGATGACGGCGGCGATGGCCAGGACCAGATCGGCATCGCCACCAAGACGCGCACCAAGCCGAAAAAGCCCAGCCAGTTCAAAGTGCTGATGATGAACGACGATTACACCCCGATGGAATTCGTGGTGCTCGTGCTCAAGCGCTTCTTCCAGATGGATCTCGAACAGGCGACGCGGGTGATGCTTCATGTTCACCAGAAGGGCGTCGGCATTTGCGGCGTGTTTCCTTACGATATCGCCGAAACCAAGGTGAACCAGGTGATGGACTTCGCGCGGCAGAACCAGCACCCGCTCCAATGCATGCTGGAGAAGGCATGACCGTGACTTTGGTTGGCCCGGCCGAACGGATGCGATTGCAAAAGTTTGCATAGCGCCGCGCGCGGAGTAAGGCGGCGGGCGACTTCGCCGCGGCAGTGCTCCGCAAACGACACCATGTTTCCCTCGATCAGGACAGGCTCTCAGCCCCACCCGCGATGTTCCTGACCGCCATCGACCGCTATATCCTGCGCCTGACGCTGCTGCCGATGATCGGCATCTTCGTGCTCGCGGCCTCGCTGCTGATGCTCGACAAGATGCTCAAGCTGTTCGACCTCGTCGCGACGGCGGGTGGTCCGGTGGGTGTCGTGTTCAAGATGCTGGCGGACCTGGTGCCCGAGTATGCGAGTCTCGCGATCCCGCTCGGCGTGATGCTCGGCATCCTGCTCGCGTTTCGCAAGCTCGCGACATCGACCGAACTCGACGTGATGCGCGCGGTGGGGCTCAGCTACACCCGGCTGCTGCGCACGCCGTACCTGATCGCAGTCGCGCTCACGATCGTGAACTTCGGGATCGTCGGCTACGTGCAGCCGCTGGCGCGCTATTACTATGAACAGCTCAATTACGATCTGACCACCGGTGCGCTCGGCGCGTCGATCAAGGTCGGTGAGTTCACCACGCTCAAGAACCGCATGGCGCTGCGCATCGACCAGAGCCAGGATGAAGGACGCCGGCTGGTTGGCATCTTCGCCCGCGTCGCCGACGAGAAGGGGCAGGTGCTCTCGATTTCGGCCAAGGAAGGCCAGTTCCTCTCGCTGCGCGGCCAGCCCGATACGATCGTGCTGCGGCTGATGCAGGGCGAGATCGTCCAGGACGTGCCCGGCAAGACCGCGCGCGTGCTGAACTTCCAGCGGCACGACATGCCGATCGATCTGCCATCGCTCGTCAAATTCCGCGAGCGCGGCGGCAAGGACCGCGAATACATTCTTCCCGAGCTGCTGCGGATCGGCTGGAGCCAGGGCGAGCCCACCGCGGCGCGGCTAGCGAGCCAGGCCAATTTCAACTTCCGCATGGTCGAGGTGGCGATGCTGCTGCTGCTGCCGCTCATGGCCGTGGCTCTGGCTATCCCGCCCAAGCGGTCGAGCTCGGCGCTCGGCGTGTTCGTCTCGGTGGTGCTGGTGGTCGCATACCACAAGATCAACGAATATGCCGAGGCGGTCGCCGCACTCGGCAAGATCAACCCGGTGCTAGGGCTGTGGGGACCGTTCATGCTGTTCGCGGGGCTGATCCTGTGGATGTACTGGCGAGTCGCTTACGTGCCAGGCGGTCAGGCGATCGGCTGGCTCGAGCGGATCTTCGATCCGATCGTGAAGTGGCTGACCTCGCTGGTCCGCAGACGCCGCGCGATGCGGATCCATGAATCGGCCGCTGGCCCGCAATGAACCTCGAATTCTTCCCTTCGCGCCGACTGACGATCTATCTGGCGAAGATGTTCGTCCTGCGCATCTTCGCGGTGCTGGTGTTGCTCGTGCTGGTGCTGCAGACGCTCGACCTGCTGGGTGAGAGCGGCGAGATCCTGGCCCATCCGGGCAACGGACAGACGCAGCTTTGGGCCTACGTGCTGCTGCGCGCGCCGCAGCTGATTGCGCGGTTCCTGCCCTATTCGGTGCTGCTCGCGACAATCATCACGTTGGCCACGTTGAACCAGAACAGCGAGGTGATCTCGATGAAGGCGGCGGGGCTTTCCGCGCATCAGATCCTGGCACCGCTGATTCTCGCCTCGCTGCTTGTCGCGGGTCTGAGCTTCGCATTCAACGAGCGGATCGTGACCCGCGGGACCGCGACGCTGAACGCGTGGCAGGCGGCGAAATACGGCGATATCCCCCGGACCTCAGACGTTCGCAGCAACATCTTCGTCACCGACGGGCCGAACATTCTCGCCGCGACGACGGTGGAGGGCGAGGGCACCGACATGGCGATGACCGATGTCACCTATTACCACCGCGACGCGAACGGATCGATGCTCGAGCAGCTTCGCGGCGCGCGCGCGACTTTCGCCAATCCCGGCTGGCGGATCGACAAGCCGACGCGATTCGACGCGGTCAAGATCAAGACCGACAGACCCGCTTCGCTGGTCGTCGGGCAAGGCATCACCCCAGCCCAGGTCGCGATCCTGCAGGTCAGCGCCGATTCGCAGGACATCTTCACGCTGACCCGCTCGATCGCGGCGATGGACGCCGCCAAGCGCCGCACCACCGAACTGCGCGCGGCCTGGTGGCACAAGATCTCGGGTCCGCTCGCGGCGGTGCTCATGCCGCTGCTGGGCGCGATCGCCGCGTTCGGTCTGGCACGTTCGGGACAGTTGCTGGTGCGATCGGTGATCGGGATGGGGCTGGGCTTCGCGTTTTTCGTTGCTGACAACGCCGCGATGGCGATGGGTAACTTCGGCGGCTATCCCCCTCTGATCGCCGCCTGGGCGCCGTTCGTGCTGTTCGCGCTGATCGGCGAGACGGTGCTGATCCGCACCGAGGAGTAAGCGGCGAAGGCCTCGACCTCCTTACAGCAGGCTCAGTTGCCCATCCGCACTCGGCCTGCGGAATCCCGAGCAATCGAGATCGATTTTCACCCCGGTCATGCCAAGCCGCCTGGTCGCGAGGCGAAAGCGGGTGCGGAACAGGTCGGCCCAGACGCCTTGCGGCTTCATCCG
>CAJCHR010000062.1 GCA_903970225.1 Actinobacteria bacterium 21-64-8
GCGGGATACTCCGCATCAACGCCGATCGTGGTGCTTTCCCACTTCCCGCTGTGGGGTCTCTTTCCCGACTGGGGTTGGGGCACCGAGGACGGCCCAGCCGCCTTGGCGTTGCTCGCGCGGTTCGGGTCAGTCACCGCGCTCAACGGCCACATCCATCAGATCCAGCGCACGGTCGAAGGCCATGTCAGCTTCCACTCCGCACGATCGACCGCTTATCCGCAGGCCCAGCCCGGCGTCGGCGCAGGACCCGGGCCGTTGGTCGTTCCGCCCGAAAAGCTTCGCGGCTTCATCGGCTTTTCAAGCGTCAGCCTCGTTCCCGGCTATGGCCCGATCGCGGTGACCGACGAGACCCTGACCGGCGCAATGGGGGCCTGAGCGATGCGCCTCGCTCGAAATCGCCTTTTGCGTGCCGCCATCGTCGCCGCAATCGCCTCGCTCGCCGCGGATCTGGTCCAGTGCCAGATGGGGCGGGTTCCTCTGCTGTTCACTCCGGCGCTGGCGGCGACACCCGCGCCTGCCGCTGCGCCGCCGCAGGGCGATCCGGTCTTAGGCCAGCAGCTCTACCAGAGTTGCATGGGCTGCCATTCGCTTGACGAGAACGACGTCGGCCCCAGGCATCGCGGCGTGGTCGGGCGCAGGGCGGGCTCCGTGCCCGGCTATTCCTACTCGCCCGCTCTGAAAGCCTCGGGGATCGTCTGGACCCCGGTGATGCTCGACCGCTGGCTGCAGGGCCCGCAAAAGCTGGTGCCGGGCGCGAAGATGTATTTCACGGTTGCCAATCCGAAGAGCCGGGCGGACATAATCGCCTATCTCGCAAAACAGCATTGATCGGAGCAGACGCGCACCGTCATGGCCCTCGCAAGCGGATCAGCCTGGCCCCGGCTCGCTTTCAGCCGCGGCGCGCAAGCCTCTGCGGCAGGGCCGGACGTATCGCGGGCGGAGACGGGGCGCTTCCGCGAAACAGTGCTTCCGCATCTCGATGCCGCTTACGGCTATGCGCGCTATCTGACGCGCGACGATGCCGCAGCCGAGGACGTGGTGCAGGAGAGCTTCCTGCGCGCGCTCAAGGCGATCGACCAGTGCCGCGGCAATCCCAAGTCGTGGTTGCTGGCGATCGTGCGCAACTGCTTCCACGACTGGGTCCGAGCCAACGGGCGCTACGTGGCGATCGACGATGAGGCCGAGCTTGGCGATGGCGAGGCGGACTCCGACGGCCAGCTCGACCAAGCCGCGTCGGCGCGCAGCGTGCGCCGGCTGGTCGAAAGCCTGCCCGAACCATTCCGCGCGACTCTCGTGCTGCGCGAACTCGAGGAGATGTCCTATCGCGAGATCGCAGATATCACGGCCGCGCCGATCGGCACGGTGATGTCCCGGCTTGCGCGCGGGCGCCAGATGCTCGCTGCGATGCTCGGGCGCGGCGATGACGATCAAACGGAGAGCGCGGCGCGATGATGTCCTGTCCCGAACGCGGCCCCGCGCTCCACGCTTATGCCGACGGCGAACTCGATGCGCTGGGCACCGCCACGCTCGAGTCGCACTTGCGCGATTGTCCGGGCTGCCGCGCCGAACTCGACGATATCGAGGCGGTCCGCGCGGCGATGCGCGCGCCGGACGCACGGCTGCGCGCGCCCGATGCGCTGCGCCGGCGGATCGAGGCGTTGGCCGATGCGGAGCTGGTCGGGGCGCCGCCGCAGCGGTGGAACTGGCCCAGCTTTGCGGGCGGCGGCGCGCTCGGGGCGCTGGCGGCGAGCATCGCGCTTATGCTCGCCCTGCCCCAGTTCACCGCTCCGTCGTTACCGGAGGAACTGCCCGGCGAGCTGGTGGCGAGCCATGTACGATCGCTCCAGGTTTCGCATCTCGTCGATATCCCGACTTCGGACCGCCATGTGGTGAAACCGTGGTTCAACGGACGGATCGATTTCGCCCCGCCCGTTCCCGAGCTCAAACCGCAAGGCTTTCCGCTGGTCGGCGGCCGGCTGGACGTGATCGGTGGGCGCACTGTCGCGGCGATCGTCTACAAACGGCGATTGCACACGATCAATCTGTTCGTCCGGCCTGCCGGTGCGAACGCGACGCAGACCTCGGTCTCGCGTGACAGCTTTTCGCTGGTCCATTGGACCGCGAACGGTCTCGATTTCTGGGCTGTATCGGATGTGGGCGCTGGCGAGCTCGAAGAGTTCGCACGCGATTTCCGCGCGGCGAGCAAAGTGTAGCAGGTGCGGTTAGCGCCGGATGATCGCAAATCCTCTTGGCGGCGATTCCTCCGCCCGCTATGGCTCACCCCGGCTGTGCGGGCGTGGCGGAATTGGTAGACGCAACGGACTTAAGCCATACTTGAGTGCTCCCGGGGAAACTCGCGATGCAGAACTGCTCAAATTCGGGGAACCCTTTCACATGGCGATCCCGAGCCAAGCCGGTCTCCAGCAATGGCGGGGCGGAAGGTGTAGAGACTAGACGGGCAGCACCTACCCTCCGCTTGCGGAGCATGGTGAAGGGATAGTCCAGACCACGAACGCTCCCGAAAGCGGGGCGGCGGCGAAAGCCGTAGCTGGTACGAAAATTCGTCGGGCATCGCCCGTGGGGGTTCGATTCCCCCCGCCCGCACCAGCCACAGATCGAACTCAACGCAGCGGGAAGCCCAGCGTGCGCAGCACGTCCTTCAGACGTTCGCGGCCGTGTAGCGAACTGGCGCCGCGGCCACGGTTGATCAGGAGCGCGCGCCAGCCCACCTCGGGCTGACCCTGGCTCGCCTGGAACGCGCGGGCGGTCTCGTCATAGCTCGCGATCCCGGCGCCCTGGCTGTAGAGATCGTAGCGCTCGCGGTGAAGCACCACCGATTGCGGCAGGCGCGGCTTGACCGCTGCGGGCCGCTCGGCGTCCTCGAAGCCCACGACAAGACCGAAGGCGACGACGGCGGACGGTGGCAATCCGATCACCTCGGCCACCTCGGCCGGGCGATTGCGCATCGCGCCGATGTAGACCGTGCCCAGCCCGAGCGACTCCGCCGCGACCACCGCGTTCTGCGCGGCGAGCGCGGCGTCGATCGCGGCTACCGTGAAGCTTTCGAAGTAGTCGAAACCCTCGTGCGGCTCGTCCGCCTCATTGGCGACGTGGCGTCCGCGCGCGAGATCGGCGATCCACAGCAGGATCGTCGGCGCTTCGGCAATATGCTTCTGCCCGCCCGCCAGGACCGAGAGCTGCTGCTTGCGGGCGACATCGGAGACCGCGACGACGCTCCAGAGCTGGAGGTTCGACGAACTCGCCGCAGATTGTGCGGCGGCGACCAGCGTCTCGATCGTACGTTCGGGAAGCGCGTCAGGACGAAATACACGAACCGAGCGATGCGCGAGCAGCCCGGCGATCGTGTCGTTCCAAAGGATTTCGCCCGGCGTATCCACGCCGTAACGCAGCGCGAGAGCCTCGCTGGCAGCGCCGCGAACCGGATCTTCGAGAGCCATTTTCGTATCCTCATGGTCGATGGAAAGCACGGTCGCGCCGGCAATGACGCTCTGCCTTAGGCGCGCGGATCGTCAGAAACAGCGACTTATCACAAACTGCTCATGACCGCCGATCATAGCGGACCCGGCGCCAATTCAGTTTTGCATTTCTCGTCACCGCATTTCGAAAGCTCGTTGTTCGCGAGGCACCTGCGCTGAAACAAGGCGCACGCCCTTACCGGCATTCGATCACTGCCATCATCAGGGCCGGCTTCTCGCGGGTGGGCCCCGTTTTTTGGAGCCTGACAGGCCCGATCGGAACGGCGGGCGACATTTCGAGCAGAGCGGGAACACGGATGGATCTGAAGTTGAAGGGCAAGCGGGCGCTGGTCACCGGCGGAACGCGCGGGATCGGCAAGGCGATTGCGAAGGCACTGCTCGAGGAAGGCGTCGACGTCGTTATCTCGGGCCGCGATGCTGCCGTGGCCGAAGCTGCAGCAGCCGAATTGGCGAAGAACACCGGTGGAAAGGTCCAATTCGCGCTCGCCGACACACGGCGCGACGATGAAGTGGATGCGCTGGTCGCGTTCGCGGTCGAGAAGCTTGGCGGGCTCGACATCGTCGTCAACAACGCCGCGCGGCCGGGTGCGCCGCCGGCGATCCCCGGAGTGGCTGGGGCCGATTCCGGTTACCTGCTCGACGAACTCAACACCAAGCTGGTTGGGTACTTGCGCGTCGCGCGGGCGGCAGCGCCGCATCTGGTTGCGGGCGGCTGGGGCCGGATCATCAATATCAGCGGGCTCGCCGCGCGCTCGGCCGGCTCGATCCCGGGCTCGACGCGCAATGTCGCGGTGGCTGCGCTGACCAAGAACCTCGCCGACGAACTCGGGCCCAAGGGCGTCAACGTCACCGTCGTCCATCCCGGCGCCACGCGCACCGAGAAGACCGCGCCGAACGTCGCGCGCAAGGCCGAAGCCGAGGGTATTTCACTCGAACAGGCCGAGCGTGCGCTTTATGGCAGCAGCAACCTGATCGGCCGGATCGTCGATGCCGAGGAAGTCGCCGCGGTCGTGACCTTCCTCGCCTCCCCGCGAAGCGTCGCGATCAATGGCGATGCCATCGCGGTGGGCGGCGGCTCACCGCGGGCGATCTACTACTAGCAGGACCGCCAATAGGCCTATCAGCAGCGCTCGTTATCTTCGGGCGTCCTGCGCCGGTACTGTCCGCGCGATTCAGGAGACATACGCATGACACGCAGCCGCCAGCTTCACCTCGGCGCGATCCTTTCCGGCGTCGGTACCGACCAGCACAGCTGGCGAGATCCGGAGCTCCCAGGCGATTCCAGCATCGACATCGACTGGTACATCAAGAACGCGCGGCTGGCCGAGGAAGCGAAGTTCGATCTCGTGTTCATCGTCGATTCGCCGTACATCACACCCGATACCGCGCCGCATTTCCTGAACCGGCTGGAGCCGCTGACGCTGCTCTCGGCCGTCGCGGCTTCGACTTCCAAGATCGGTCTCGTCGGCACGCTGACGACGTCTTACTGGGAGCCGTACAACGTCGCGCGCCAGTTCGGTTCGCTCGATCATATCAGCAGGGGCCGCGCGGGCTGGAACGTGGTGACCACCGGCCTCGAAGGCGCGGCAGGCAATTACGGGCGAGAAGCACACTTCGATCATGCCGATCGCTATGCCCGCGCGCTCGAATTCGTGCGGGTAGTGCAAGGGCTGTGGGACAGCTATGAGGATGATGCGTTTCCGCGCGACAAGGCGGCGGGCCTATTCCTCGACAAGACCAAGCAGCACAAGCTCGACCATCGCGGCGCGCACTTTGCGGTTGCCGGACCGCTGGCGCTCAGCCGCTCGCGCCAGGGCCAGCCGGTGATCTTCCAGGCCGGCGACAGCGATGCCGGGCGCAACCTCGGCGCGCAGATCGCCGAGGCGACGTTCGCGTCGGCGCCCGACTACGAGACGGGCCGCCAGTATTATGCCGACCTCAAGGCGCGCGCCGCGGCGCTCGGCCGTGACCCCGACGCAATCAAGGTGTTGCCGGGTCTGTTCCCGATTATTGCCGATACCGACGAGGAAGCGCAGCGCATCGCCAATGAGCGCGAGGAGAGCGCCGATCTCGACAAGCTGCTGATCGCGATCGGCCGCGCGTTCAATTACCACGATTTTCGCCAGTACGCGCTCGACCAGCCCTTCCCCGACCTGACCGGGGTCACGCTCAACAGCTACAAGGGCCAGGCCGAGCGGATCATCCGCATTGCCGCCAGCGAGCGTCTGACGCTGCGCCAGGCGGCTTACCGGTTCGGCAGGCTCAAGTCGGGCTTCATCGGCTCGCCCGAGACGATCGCCGACGAGATCCAGCGCTGGTTCGAAGGCCGCGCGTCGGACGGCTTCAACGTGCGCGTCTCGACGCCGAACGATTTCGCGCTGTTCCGCGAACGGGTCGTGCCGATCCTGCAGGCGCGCGGGCTGTTCCGGACCGAATACGAAGGCGCAACCTTGCGCGAGCACCTCGGCCTGCCGTTTCCCGAGAACCGGTATGCCGCGCCCTTGGCCGAAGCCGCGGAGTGAGCGTGCGAGACAGCGCAGCCGCCATACGCACCGATGTGTTGGTGGTCGGGGGCGGCATGGCCGGGGCGTGGGCGGCGATCGCCGCCGCGCAGGCGGGGGCCGATGTCACACTGGTCGACAAGGGCTATCTCGGCACCAGCGGCGTTACGGCGACCGGCGGCCCTGGCCACTGGCTTATCCCGCCTGACCCCGCCTCGCGGCGAGAAGCGATCGAGAGCCAGTTGCTGAAGGCCAAGGGCCTGGGCGATCCGGCGTGGATGGAGCGCATCCTCGACATCACCTGGCGCCACTTGCCTCAGCTCAAGACGTATCCGTGGGGTTCGGACGGAGAAGGCGGTCGGTATTATCGCGGCGTGCGCGGTTCGGAATACATGCGCGCGCTGCGCGAAGCGGCGGTCGCTGCCGGCGTGAGGATCCTCGATCATCATCCCGTGGTCGAGCTGCTCGTCGATGCCGGCGGCCGGATCGGTGGGGCACGCGGAGTCGCGCTCAAGACCGAAGAGACATGGACGATCGCCGCAGGCGCCGTGATCCTCGCGACGGGCGGCTGTGCGTTTCGCTCGGGCTTGATCGGCAGCCACGGCAACACCGGCGACGGTTACCTGCTGGCTGCCGAAGCAGGCGCGGAATTGTCGGGCATGGAGTTTTCGATCTCCTACTCGCTCTCACCGGCATGGGCGTCGACACGCACGCTGCCCTACACCGCCGCGCGCTTCTATGACGAGGCGGGCGCCGAGCTCGACATTCCGCCTCCGCGCGCCGGCCACATCCACGACCAGGCGCTGGGCAAGGCGATGTTGGCAGGGACGGTCTATGCGGACTTGTCCGAGGCGCCAGAAGGCCTGCGGCCGATCATCCAGCGCATCCAGCCGCTGACCCCTGCGCCCTTCGCGCGGCGCGGCGTCGATCTGTTCAAGGATCGCTTTCCGGTGAAGCTGTTCGGTGAAGGCACAGTCCGCGGCAGCGGTGGTCTCAGGATCGCCGACGACGGATGCCGCACGACGGTGCCGGGCCTGTTCGCGGCGGGCGATGCGGCGACGCGCGAACTGGTGACGGGGGCGTCGAGCGGCGGCGGCGCGGTGAATTCCGCATGGGCGCTGTCTTCCGGACGGATCGCGGGCGAAGCCGCAGCGCAGGAGGCGCTCTCGAGCCGTCGCGAACCCATCCCCAGGCTGAACGGCGTCGGCACCGTGGCGTTCGCACCCGCTGCCGAAACGCGCACTCTGCCCACGCGCGAATTCGACGCTACGATCGGCGCGGCGATCCACGACTACGATATCGCCTTCTGGCGCACCGCTCCCAAACTCAAGGCAGCAAAGGCGCGGCTTGACGACATCTGGTGCGATCTGGTCGCGCACGCGCACGGCACCGGCCGCGAACTGCTTGCGCTTCGCGAGACTGCCTCAATGGCCGCGAGCGCGCGCTGGTGCACCGCCGCCGCGCTTGAGCGTGACGAGACGCGCGGCATCCACGAGCGTGTCGATCGGCCGGAGACGCGGCCGGGGCCTGCCAGCCGGCTGCGGGTAGGCGGCCTCGGCACCGTCTGGACGAAGCCGGAAACTTCGTTGCTCGAGGTGGCGGCATGATCGCGCTGATCCTCGAAGATCGCTGCAATGGCTGCAACACCTGCGTCGATGTCTGCCCGACGCTGGTGCTCGATGCCACCGACGGCGTGCCGGTGATAGCGCGGATCGACGCCTGCCAGACCTGCTATATGTGTGAAGTCTATTGCCCGCAGGACGCGATCTACGTCGCGTCCGATCAGTTCGCAGTCGAGCACGTCACGCGCGAGGAGGTGCTGGCATCGGACCAGCTCGGCAAGATCCGCCACGATCACGGCTGGGACCGGCCTGGCGAGATCGGCCACCTCGATGACTATCGCATGCTCGGGCCCTATCTGGGCGAAGGCGCCGAGACGTCCGCCCGCCGCTATGCCGCGCGCCACGCCGGGAAAGGAGCGCCTGCTAATCCAGCGCCGCGATGAGCCCGATGGTGTCGTGATCGAGCATCGCTGACGAGAACCGCGCGGTGTAAGCAGTGTTGATCGCCTCGGGCTGGAACGCCGAGGCGTTGAGCAGGAATATCAGGTAGCCGGTCGCGAGATAGAGCCCGAACTGGTGCATCAGCTCGTCCAGCGGCGGCGCATCCGCGCCTGCGGCGATCAGTTCGCGGCGGTAGTGATCAACCAGCGCGCGATCGTGCTCGCGCCGGTCGGCCGGATCAAGCGCACAGGTGATGTGATAGGCGATCTCGATCATCGCCGGGGCGACATGCGGCAGTGAATCGAAGAACCCCGGCTCGCCATCGATATCGATGTACAGATTGCCGAGGTGCGTATCGCCATGGATGAGCGCGCGCGGCACGCTGCGCGCGTGGCGGCCGAGCTTTCCGAGCACGCCCTTCATCCAGTCCAGCGAATGGAACCGCACCGACGCGGCGGCACCCCGCGAACTCGCGACATAGCTGCCCCACACCTCGGGCGTCAGCAGCGGCGCGAACGAGGCAAAGCCGGCGATGTAATCACCCGCAAAGGCGAAGCGCCCGCCTGGCTCGATATCCGCACTGCCCCAGGTCATCGCGTGGTGCTTCGCAAGCACTGAGAGCCGCTTCGCCACCGCATCGGGCGTCTGTGGACGCTGCGGATGGAGGAACGTAACGCCGCGCGCGCGCAAGTCCTCCATGATCACGACGCCCTGCTCCTGCTCGGCGTCGTAAGCGGCGAAGAAGCACCGCGGCGTGCGCAGCGGCGAGTCCGGCGCGACATCGGCGTAAGCATGGACTTCCATGCCGTGCATATAATGCATCGCGCGGCTGTGCGGCTCGAACCCGGCCTTCATCACCACCCATTCGGGAATTCCCACAGCGCGTCCCGCTGCATCGGGCGCGAGCCGGATGCGGACCTTGGTGCAGGTGCCGTGGATCACCTCGATCACCTCAGCGGCGTCGAGACCCACCCCGGGCGTCCAACTCGCCAGCGCGGCTTCGAGCCACGCGCGCGTCACATCCTCAACCCTTAGCGGCAGGGCGATGACCGCACTTTCCGCCCGCGTTTCTGTTGTCATGGCGCGAATTGTGCCGTCAGTCTGGCGCCAAGACAAGCGGGCGAGTCCCGCGCGGAGAGAGGCACGCAATGAGCGACTACAACGTCGGCACCCGGAATCTCGTCCTGGAACGCGAAGGCCCGATCCTGTGGTGCCGTATCGACCGGCCGGCCAAACGCAACGCTCTCACCCCTTCGATGTATTTCGGGATCAAGCGCGCCGTCCGTCTCGTCAACGCCGACCCAGACTTGCGCGCGCTGATCCTCACCGGCACCG
>CAJCHR010000063.1 GCA_903970225.1 Actinobacteria bacterium 21-64-8
CGCTGGGCGAGCGCACGGAGCGGGTTTTTCGGCGACACCGCCTTGACGGTGTGCCCCAGAGGCTCGTCGCGGACGAACTGGGGATCAGCCTCAGCACGGTGGAAAGCGACATGCGCAAGGCCGTGCGCGTGCTGATCGATCTGCGGAAGAATATCGATGAGGCCTGACGCATTGAGGGTTTCGGCATTCGACTCCGTCATAGGGGTGAACCATGACTGACACGCCCGCCACTGACCAACTTGCGCAGGACGCCGCCCTCTGGGTGGTACGCGTGAATGACGGCGCGTTCGCCGATTGGGAGGCGTTCACGGCATGGCTGGAAGTGTCGCCCGCGCATGCCGATGCCTACCATGCGGCGGCGACAGCCGAGGCGGAGATGGTCGAGGCGCTGGCCGCGGCCCCGCGCGCGCCGATGGAAATCGGATATGTGGCCCCTCGATCGCGGCACCGCTGGCCGGCGTGGGGCGGCGCGGCGCTGGCGGCCTCGCTGGTGGGCGTGCTGATCTATCACGCCGAGACCCCGGCGCCGGTGATCTACCAGTCTGAACCCGGCGTGCAGCGCACGGTCGCGCTGGCAGACGGCAGCCAGATCGTCTTGAACGGCGGCACGCGGCTGGTGGCCGATGGGCGCGACCCGCGTTCGCTGACCCTGGCGCACGGCGAGGCGCTGTTCACCGTCCGCCATGACGAGGCGCACCCGTTCCGCGTACGCGCAGGCAGCGCGGACATCGTCGATGTCGGTACGCGGTTCGATGTGGTGCGCGGTGGCGGCGCAACGCGTGTCGCGGTGTCCGAGGGCGCGATCGACTGGCGCGGCGAAGGCAGCGATGCGGTTCGCGTCGTGGCCGGGAACCAGCTTCACGCCCGCGACGGCGCGAGCGATGTCGAGGTCAGCCCAGCCGCATCCGATGCGGTGGGCGGCTGGACGCAAGGGCAACTCGCGTATGACGGGACCGCGCTGAGCGAAGTCGCCGCCGATCTCTCGCGCACGCTGGGTGTAGACCTCAAGGTCGATCCCTCCGTCGCCGCCCACCCGGTTCGCGGTGTGGTGCGGATCGAGGGCGGCGCCGACGTCGTCGTGCCGCGGCTGGCGGCCGTCGCCGGGGTTCGCGCCCGGCGGGATGGCGCACAATGGAGGCTTCGCGCTTCACCGTGAGACCCGCGCGCGCCGCGATCCTGCTTATCGCCCTTTCGACCCCGTTGCCCGTGCTGGCGGCGGGGTCGCCGTCGTTCGACTTGCCCGCGGGGCAGCTTCGCGATGTGGTCTCCCTGCTTGGACGGCAAGCGGGCATCAGCATCGGAGTCGATGACGAGCGGTTGTGGCAGCGCCAGGTGCCGGGGATCAGAAGCGGTCCCTCGCTGTCAGTAACGTTCAGGCGCCTGCTGTCCGGCATCTCCGCCGAAGCGATCGAAGTCGCGCCCGGGGTCTGGCGTATCCGCGCGATACGTCCGGCACCTGCGCGAGAGCAGCGATCCGCTCCTGCCCGCTCACAGCCCGTGGAGCCGCCCGTCGAGGAGATCATCGTCACCGCCAGCAAGCGCGACCTGCACTTGCGCGATTATGCCGGCTCGGTTTCCGTCCTCGCGGGTGACGACCTGACCTTCGGCGGCGCGGGCGGCACCGACGCCGTGCTCTCGCGCCTCGCCACGGTCTCGTCGACCTATCTGGGCGCGGGGCGCAACAAGCTGTTCATCCGCGGGATCGCCGATTCTAGCTTCACCGGCCCGACGCAGGCGACCGTCGGCCAATACCTCGGCGACGCGCGGCTGACCTACAACGCGCCCGATCCAGACCTCAGGCTCTACGACATGCAGTCGGTCGAGGTGCTCGAAGGGCCGCAAGGCACGCTGTACGGCGCGGGATCGCTTGGCGGGATCATCCGCATCGTGCCCAATCCGCCGGTGCTGGACAGCTTCGGCGGCTCGATCCTCAGCGGCGTCTCGTTGACCCAGCACGGCGCGCCGGGCGGAGATCTGGCGGGAACGGTGAACCTGCCGATCGTCTCCGGAAAGGCCGCGCTGCGGCTGGTCGGCTATGGCGTGACCGATGGGGGGTACATCGACAACCCGGTGCTCCACAAGAACGACATCAACCGCACCAGCATCGCAGGCGGCCGGGCCGATCTGCGCTTCGATCCCGGCGGCGGCTGGCAGCTCGATCTGGGCGGCATCGTCCAGCAGACATATGGCGACGACAGCCAGTACGTCGACGCCGGCGGCCCGCGCCTGACCCGCAGCAGTCCGATCGCCGAGGGGTTCGACGCATTCTATGCGCTGGGCGATCTCGTCGTCTCGAAGGACAATGGCGCGCTCCGGTTCCGCTCGACCACCACCATCGCGGCGCAACGCCTTGATGAGCGCTACGATGCAACCCCGCTGGGCGCCGCGCCGCAAGTCTTCCGCCAGCACAACACCACCAATCTCGTATCGAGCGAGGCACGGCTGTGGCAGCCGCTGGGTGACCATTTCGGCTGGGTGGTCGGCGCGAGCGTCACGCACAATACCACCCGGCTGGACCGCGCACTGGGGCCGGTGGGCGCGCTCGCCCCGGTCACCGGCGTCGACAACCGCGTGACCGAATTCACGGCTTACGGCGAAGGCAGCTATCGCCTGAGCGACTGGCTCAGCCTGACCGCGGGCGGGCGCTTGTCGCACTCCTCGCTCGCCGGCGAGGCGCAGAACGAAGCCGCGGCGGCGAGCTTCGTCGAGGCCCTGGCCCGCGCGGCGATCGTGGCGGGGCGCAGTTCGACGCGGTTCCTGCCCTCGGCCGCCCTGCTCGCCACGCCGGCGGACAAGCTGAGCGTCTATTTGCGTTATCAGGAGGGCTTTCGGCCCGGCGGCCTCGCGATCAACGGGTCGTTCGTGCGCCGTTTCGAGGGGGACCGGGTCAAAACGGCCGAAGGCGGCGTGCGTTACGGAACGCCCGGCCGCGACCGGTTCGACATCGCGCTCGCGCTTTCGCACACCGACTGGGACGATATCCAGGCGGATTTCATCGATACCTCGGGCCTGCCCTCGACCGACAACATCGGCAATGGCCGGATATGGTCGGTCGCGGTGAGCGCGGGCTGGCGACCGGTTCGCGAGGTGCGTCTCGATGTGTCGCTCGCTTACAACGACGGGCGAGTGACCAAGCCCAGCGCATCTTACCAGGCGCTGCTTGCGCTCGCGCTGGCGCAGCCGTCGATCACCGGCGGGATCGATCGCATTCCCAATGTCGCGCGGGTGACCGGACGCGTCGGCGCCGACTGGCAGCACCGCCTGAACGATACGCTGCTGCTTCGTGTCGGGGGCTGGGTGCGTTCCGTCGGGCGTTCGCGGCTCGGCGTCGGCCCGGTGCTCGGCGCCGAGCAGGGTGACTATGCCGACAGCGCGCTGACCGCCCGGATCGGCACGCCCGCCGCGGGCGTGACGCTGGGCATCACCAACCTCGGCGACGCGATCGGCAACCGCTTCGCACTGGGCACGCCGTTCATAACCGATCGCTCCCAGATCACTCCTCTGAGACCCCGCACGGTCCGGCTCGGGTTCGACTTTTTGTTCTGAACCTAAAGGCTTCTCGAGATCTATTCCGTCATGGCGAGAGAAGATCAGGAGAATGCCCGAGTGAACGTTCATGTCGAAGCGCAGCGCCTGCGCGGGGAGCATATGCTCTCTGAACACGATCCCGTGCCGTTCCCGCGTCGCCAGGTGACGGAGGACGAAGCGCCGGACGTGACGGCCGCGCCTGCTGCCAAGCCTCGGCCATGGTACGCCGCGCTGCTGCGGCGGCCGATGTTCCTGGCGGTCGTATTGATACCGAACCTGCTGTCGCTGCTCTATTTCGGCTTGATCGCATCCCCGGTCTACACCTCGAGCACCGCCCTGCTCGTGCTCAACCCCAAGCAGAACGGGCCGAGCCTGTCCTCGCTGCTCTCGGGCGCGTCAGGGGACAGTTCCGAGCAGGGCGGGTACATCCTCAAGGAATATTTCAGTTCGTGGGACGCGTTCCACAAGCTTGATGCCAAGCTGCATCTGTCCGACAAGTTCGAGGCCGGGGACCTGGTCAGTCGCTTCGGCGGCGTCGCGACCGCCTTCCGCACCAACGACGTGGCGCTTTGGCGCTATTTCCAGAAGCACGTCGTGGTGGATATCGACCAGAAGAGCGGCATCGTCTCGCTCGACGTCAGCGGTTACGATCCGGTGTTCGCGCACCAACTGGCGAACGGGCTGCTGGGTGAGGCGGTCGCGCACATGGATGCGATGAACGACCAGCAGACCGGCGATTTCGTCAAGAACGCCGTCGCACGCAGGGCTTCGATCGAGGCCTCCTTGCGCAGTGATCTCGCCGCGCTGGCCGAATTTCGCAACCAGACCGGGACGTACGATCCCAAGGAGCTCTACTCCTCGAACCTCGCCCTGATGAACAGCCTCGCGATGCGGGCGACCGAGCTCAAGGCGCAGGGTCAGGCGGTCACGGCGGCGACCCCGGGCAATCCCCAGGGCGCGAACCTCGAGACCGCGACCCGCTCGGTGCGCAGCGATATCGCCGCCACGGCGAAGAATTTCCCGGCGATGGCGCGAAGTTCGTCGCGCTACGAAAAGCTGCTGGTGAGCCGCGACACCAACATCACGCTCCTGGGTCAGGCCAACATGGCGGTACAGGAGGCGCAGGCGAATGCCGAAAAGAACCGCTATTACCTGAACGTCATCAGCAACCCGTCGGAGCCGAACACCGCCGAGGGTCCTGCGCGGCTGATGTGGATCGGGGGCATCGCGCTCGCGAGCCTGATCCTGTGGGGGCTGCTGCGATGAGCGCGGCTTTCGAGCGCCTGGTCGCGTTTGCCCCTGTCTTGCTGGCGGGATGCAGCACCTTGTCCGGCGGTGGTCCATCGGCGCACACGATGCGCGAAGCGCCAGACGTCGAGATCGTCAACATGACGCCGGGCCTGGCGCAAGCGGCATCGCAAAGCGCCACGTCCGCCCGCCAGGCCGCGCTCAGCAATGCGCTTCACACGCTGCGCGGTCCCGCCGTTCAGCCGCAATACCGGTTTGCGGCCGGCGACGTGTTCGATCTTACCGTGTGGAGCTATTCCGCCCTCCCCGGCGGCACCGCATTCACCGCCAGCGCCCCCGCCCCGATGCCGCTCGGCAGCTTCACGCTCGCCGCCGACGGCGCGGTGCTGCTGCCATACGCCGGCCGCGTCCCGCTTGCCGGGCTCACGCTCGATCAGGCGCAGCAAACCATTGCGCGGCGCTATGCCGCGTTACGCATTCTGCAAGGTCCGACCGCGACGGTGAAGATCGCCTCCTCCCCCCAGAGCGACGTTCTTGTAACCGGCGCGGTCGGGCACCCGGTGCAGATTCCGTGGGGTCCGGCCGGGCTGTCACTGGCACAGGCCGTGACGCAGGCGCTCGGCGACGGCAGCGCAACGCTGGGCCAGGGCGACCTTTCGGCCACCCGCGCAGCCGTGCGGGTTTCGGTCCAGCGCGAGGGCCTGCCGCCGGTCGAGCTACCGATCGCCGCCGCGTTCGAGGAGCGCATCGCGCTTCAGCCGGGAGACCGTATCGTGGTGCGCAAGGCGCCGGTGGTCGAAGTCACCATGCTCGGCAGCGGCACGCGCAAGAACGGCGTGATCGGCTTCGCCAAGCAGCCCGCGCTGGCCGAGGCGCTGGCCGAAGCGGGCGGCCTCGACAACAACGTCGCCAACGATCACGCGGTATTCGTGCTGCGCAAGCGCGAGGGCGAGAAGCCCGTTCTGTACGATTTCGCGTGGAAGCAGGCGAGCGCGCTTGTCGCCGCGCAGCAGTTCCCGCTCGAAAGCGGCGATGTCGTCTATGTCGCGGAGGCGCCGATCGTCTCGGTCCAGAAGGTCATCGGCCTCCTGTTCCAGGTCACCCTGCCGGCGCAGGTGCTCAAGTAATGTTCGCCTCGCCGTTCGAGGTCTATCTTCGGCATCTCTGCTTCGGCGCGCCGCAGGACGGCTCGATCGACAGCTGGGAGCAGCTCCACGCCCGGCTCGACGACGATCCTGCCGCGCCGTTGCAGCCACGGGCCCGGCGGCGTCCGCTCGCGGTGCCCCGGCACAATCTGTCGTGGAAGCACAGCTTGCGCGAGGGCTTGCGCAAAAGCGAGCCCGCGCCCGAGAAGCCGGGCTGGCAGCGCGTGGTCGAGTATCGCCAGCGCGTGACGCTTGTGCTGACGATCGCGATGACCGCGACCATCCTCTACCTCTCGAACTTGCTCCTCACCGCGCAGCAGATGCCGCCGACGCTGCACTACCTGTACCTCGGCGTGTACGGGATCATGACGTTCTTCCTCGGCGCCAACTTCTTCAAGATGATGCTCGGCACCTGGTACATGCTGCGCGGCGCCAAGGGGAACGTCTGGCATCCGGCGCACACCGCCTGCGATCCGCCGAAGGGCGCGCGGGTCGCGATCGTCTTTCCGGTCTATCACGAGCAGGCCGAGCGAGTCGCCGCCGGGATCGCCGCGACGTGGGAATCGATCGTCGCCAGGCACCCGGAGTTCGCGCACCACTTCGACAGCTTCCTGCTCTCCGACAGCCGCGAGCCCGCTTACCGGATCACCGAGGAACTCGCGGTCCACGGGCTTCGCGAGGCATTCCCCGAGGGCCGCTTCTTCTACCGCTGGCGTCCGAGCAACAGCAACGCCAAGCTTGGCAACGTCGCCGACTTCTGCCGGCGCTGGGGCGGTGACTACGATTACATGCTGGTGATGGACGCCGACAGCGTGATGGACGGCGATGCGGTCGTCACGCTGCTGCGGATGATGTCGGGCAACGCCAGGCTCGGCATTCTCCAGACCAACCCCAAGCCCATCCTGCGCACCAGCCTGTTCGGGCGCATGCAGCAATTCGGCGCACGGCTTTACGGGTCAGTGTTCTCGTACGGACTCCAGGCCATGTATATGGGTAACGCCAGCTACATCGGGCACAACGCAATCATCCGCATGGCGCCGTTCATGGCGCATTGCATGCTCCCCGAACTGACCGGCCCCAAGCCCTGGGGCGGCAAGCCGCTGAGCCACGACATCGTCGAGAGTGCGATGATGGCGCGCGCCGGCTTCGAGGTGTGGTTCCTCGCCGATCTCGACGGCAGCTATGAGGAGATGCCCGCCAACATCCTCGCCTTCCTGATCCGCGAGCGGCGCTGGATGCAGGGCAATCTGCAGCATTTGCGCTTCATTTTCCTGCGCGGTCTGCGATCGATCCACCGCGAGACGTTCATCACCGGATCGATGGGCTACTTGTCCGCGCCGCTCTGGGCCGCGTTCCTCGTAATCTCGGCGATCGGCATGATCAACTTCCTGCAGAACGGACTTCTCGCTCTCGGCAGCCTGCAGATGATCGAGATGCCGATGCTGATGCTGCTGATCTCCAGCCTCGTATTCCTGTTCATGCCGCGCATGATCGCGATCGGCGTGCACATCGCGCAGGACCGCGCGCGGCTGTTCGGCGGCAAGGACAAGCTGGTTTGGTCGGTGCTTCTCGAGACGCTGTTCTCGTTCTTCTTCTCGCCGCTGGTGATGATCTTCATCACCCGGTTCCTGTGGCTGTGGGTGAAGCGCAAGGGCATCAGCTGGGGCACCCAGGCACGCGGCGACGAGCCGCTGGAATGGGACGCCTGCATCAAGGCGTTCGGCTGGGTCAGCCTGATCGGTTCGGCATGCCTGGCGATGATGACGTATCAGCTGCTGATGGTCCCCTGGACACAGAAGGTCCTGATCTCGGCGCTGTCGGACGGGATGGTCAAGCCGCTCGATCTCGTGCTGTGGTTCTCGCCGATCCTGCTCGGCTTCACGCTCGCGGTGTGGATCGCGCGGGTGACCAGCCTGACCTTTCCGGCGCTCGCGCGGGTGCAGCTGTTCAGCATTAGATCGGAAGAGCACACGTCTGAACTCC
>CAJCHR010000064.1 GCA_903970225.1 Actinobacteria bacterium 21-64-8
TCGTCGCTGGCATGGCGGTGGCTGGGGCCGTTGCCGCGTGTTCTGGCGTCACCATCATCGCGTTCGCCGCTGCTGGTAATCCGAGACCTGGGGGCGGTGCCTTACACAGGCATGGCTCCCAACCGTATCGTCCGCTCAGTCCTTGAGTCCGAACGCCCTTCGCACAACTCCGTCCTTGGCGCCGCCACTCAGCGGCTTTGCGGCGTCCGCCGGGCGGGCGACCGCTGATGCGATCAGGCGGTCCTGCTCGGCGGCGGGCATGCGGATCCATCCGTCACGAGCAAGACGTTCGAGCGGGCGGTAGCGGATCTTGTACTGCATCCGCGCCGATCCCTCGACCCAGTACCCGAGGTAGACGTACGGCAGCTCCATCTCGCGGGCGCGGCGGATGTGATCGAGGATGATGTAGTTGCCAAGGCCCGTGCGCTCGGCATCGGGCTCATAGAAGCTGTAGATCATCGACAGTCCATCGCCCTGCCGATCGGTCAGGCACGCGCCGACCAGCCGGCCGGGGCGGCTGCCTTCGGGCGAAGGCTCGCGGTATTCGATGATGTAGCTGGTCACCGGCGTATGCTCGACCATGTCGGCGAAATCGACCTCGTCCATCGAAGCCATGCCGCCGTTGGGGTGGCGCACCGCCAGATAGTGCTGGAGCAGCGAGAACTGCTCGCCGGTCGACCAGGGCCGGCAGACGGTGGCAACGAGATCGCTGTTGCGCTTGAGATTGCGCTTCTGCGTGGTCGATGCGGCGAACTCGTCGGTGACCACGCGCACCGAGACGCAGGCGTTACAATCGAGGCAGGAGGGCCGGTACGCGACGGTCTGGCTGCGGCGAAAGCCGATCCGGCCGAGCGCGTCGTTGAGCGCGTCGGCCTGGGGCCCCTTGAGCTCCGTGAACACCTTTCGCTCGTTGCGTCCCGGGAGATAGGGACAGGGCGCCGGGCTCGTCACGAAAAATCGGGGAAAACGAACCGGTGCCGTCACGGAATGCGGGTCCCTCTGCCTTGCAGCCCGACCTTTCGGTAGCTGCCCCAGTATGCAGTTTGAACGGCCGCATTGGAAGCAATTTAACCCGGTGGAAAGGGACTTGTTACAATCTTTAGAATTGGGCGTTCCAATTCGCACCAATCCGATTGAACGGCCAGTCAACGAAGCAGGTCGATCAGGCCAGTTCGACCTGGCTGACCTCGTAGCCTTTCGCGCGCAGAGCCGCGACCAGCGCTTCGAGCTGGTCGCGGTCGCGCGCCTCGCATTCGATGTCGGTGACCAGGCCCTTTGCCGGCAAATGGGTGAAGATGCGCTGGTGATAGATTTCGATGATGTTGACGTTGAGCCGGTGGAACTCCTCCATCACCTTGAACAGCGCGCCCGGCCGATCCTGCAGTGTCAGCCGCAACCGCGCAAGGCGGCCCGACCGCGCCAGATCGCGCAGCAGCACGTTGGCGAGCAGGCGCGTATCGATGTTGCCGCCGGTCAGCACGATCCCGACCTTGCGGCCGGCAAAATGCTCGCGGTGCGCAAGTACGGCCGCAAGTCCTGCGGCACCGGCCCCTTCGACCACGGTCTTCTCGATCTGCAGCAGCAGCGCGAGCGCCGATTCGATCTCGGCTTCGCTGACCAGCAGGAGGTCGTCGAGCAGATCCGCGAGCACACGCGAGGTGAATGCGCCGGGCTCCTTGACCGCGATGCCCTCGGCGAGGGTGTCGCCGGCGATCGGAAGGTCGGTGCCCTTGAGCCGATTGTACATCGAGGGGAACAGCGCCGCCTCGACTCCGACCAGTCCGATCCCCGGTTTGATCGCGCGGGCGATCGTGCCCATTCCCGCGGAGAGGCCGCCGCCGCCGATCGGGATCACCAGCATGTCGAGCTCGGGCACGTCCTCGAGCATTTCGAGCGCGACGGTGCCTTGTCCGGCAGCCACCTTGGGATCGTCGAACGGGTGGACCAGGGTGAGCCCGAGCTCCTCCTCCAGCTTGACCGCGTGCGCGAACGCTTCGTCGAACGTCTCGCCCTCGAGCACGACGGTGCCGCCGACGCTCTCGGTCTGCATGATCTTCACCGTCGGCGTGGTGCGCGGCATCACAATCGTGACCGGAATACCGAGGCGCGTGCCGTGGTAGGACAGCCCTTGCGCGTGATTGCCCGCCGAGGCCGCGATCAACCCTCGCGCGCGCTGCTCCTCGGGCATCAGCAGGATCGCGTTGAGCGCGCCGCGCTCCTTGTAGGCGGCGGTGAACTGCAGGTTCTCGAACTTGAGCCAGATGTCCGCGCCGGTGATCTCGCTCAGCGTGCGGCTGTAGTCGCAATCGGTGCGCACGATGTGGCCCGCGATTCGCGCGGCTGCGGCGCGCACGTCATCGGCGGTGAGCAGCATGTCGGCGGCTGCGGGGCTCTTGAGGGCAAGACTGGTCATGATGCCGCGCCCCTATCCCAAAACCGCGTGCTTGGGAAACGGCGCAAGCGAGCCGGCGCCGCAAGACCCGGGGGGATGTCCGAGGCTCGCTCGGCAAACGAATCAGCGGCGGCGATCCGCGATCGCGAAAGGCACGGTCACGATGATGATGATCACGGTATCAGCGACCCAGTCCCTGATGTCACAATCGCGGTGCACCCAGGGGCTCGACTGCATCACTTCGATCAGAGCACCCAGGAACGAAAGACGCTCGGCGATGCGCCAGCGCGGGACTCGCCGAAAGCTCAGCTGCGCAAGCAGGGTGAGCGTGCCGAATGCCAGCATGTGTTCGAACTTGTCGCCGAACCGGTCGATACTCAGCGGTGGTGGCCGCGGATCGAATGCCATGTACAATGCGAAAATCAATGCGGCCCAGAACAGCACCTGAATAGGAACGGCGAGTCGCGTTAGTATTTGCGTCATATTGCACTGCAATATCGCACCGGAGCGCACTTGCAAGCTGGCGCGCGCCGAGAGACCGGCTAAAAGCATCCGCTATGAACCAGCCCGCCGCCAACCCGCGTACGATCTCGTTCATTGGCCTGGGCGTCATGGGCGGAGCGATCGCGCGCCATCTTGCCGAAGCCGGTCACACGCTCACGATTTACAACCGCAGTCCGGCCCGGCTGATTCAGTGGCAGAAGGCCAATCCCGGGGTCGACGCGCAAGTCGCGGGGAGCCCGGCCGAGGCGGCGTCCGTGTCCGATGTGGTGATCACCTGCGTCGGCAACGATGATGATCTCGCCGACGTGGTGCTTGGCCCCAACGGCGTCTTCACGAAGATCCGCGACGGCGGGATTTTCATCGATCACACCACGGTCTCGGCGCGGATCGCGCGGCAGATCGCGGTCGAGGCGCGCGATCACGGCGTGCATTGTATCGACGCGCCGATGACCGGATCGCAGATCGGCGCCGAAAAAGGCACGCTCACGCTGATGTGCGGCGGCCGCAAGGACGCGATCGAGGCGGCGCGCCCGGTGATGGAAGCGTATTCGGCGCGGATCGTCCACGTCGGCAAGGCCGGCGCCGGACAGACCACCAAGATGGCCAACCAGATCTGCATTGCCGGCGCGATCTCCGCGGTCGCGGAGGCGATCCGGTTCGCGCAGGCTTCACACCTCGATCTGGACCGGGTGTTCGAGGCGATCTCAGGCGGCGCCGCGCAAAGCTGGCAGCTGGTTAACCGCTGGGAGACGATGACCAAGGACGAGTTCGACTTCGGCTTCGCGGTCGACTGGATGCGCAAGGACCTGGGTCTTGCGCTCGAGGAAGGACGCGGGATCGGTGTCTCGCTGCCGGTCGCGGCGCTGGTCGACCAGTTCTACGCCGACGTACAGGCGCTGGGCGGCGGGCGTCAGGATACCAGCGCGATCATCAGGCGATTGCCAAGGCGGGGCGGTACGTGAGGCTTTCGGGAATTGGTCAGTTCAGTGCGATCTTCGCAAAAATTCGCCACCTCGAACCGTCTGTCCTGAGCTTGCCGAAGGACTGCCTATCCCGTTCGGGCCAGGCGCATAGTCGCAAGAGAAGAACAGTCCTTCGACAGGCTCAGGACAGACGGGTCTTTCCGAGCATGCGCGTGTTGCGTCATTGGGGCTGGCTGACGCTGCTCCTCGCCGTCCCGCCGATGCAAGCCGATGCCCGGCGCCCCCGCACCGATGCCGAGCCCGCCGTTGTTGCGCCGCCCAGCGGCGACACGCTGGTCGACAACGTCAACGGCATCACGCTCGACGAACACGGCCAGGTCCAACACTTCACCGGCATCGTGTTCGACCGCGACGGCCGCATAACCCAGGTGCTGGGGCGCGATGACAAGCGGCCCAGGCAGCCCGGCTTCGCGGTCGACGAAAAGGGCAAGATCATGCTCCCCGGCATGATCGACGCACACGGGCACGTGATGGATATCGGCTTCGGCGAACTCACGCTGGACCTCTCCGGCACGAAGTCGCTGGCCGAGGCGCAAGCGAAGATCGCCGCTTATGCCGCTGCGCATCCCGATCGCCCATGGATTCTGGGACGCGGGTGGAACCAGGAGGCCTGGGGCCTCGGCCGTTTCCCGACCGCTGCCGAGCTCGACGCCGCGGTGGCGGACAAGCCGGTCTGGCTGGTGCGTGTGGACAGCCATGCCGGCTGGGCCAACAGCGCGGCGCTCAAGGCGGGGGGCGTGACCGCGCTGACCAAGGACCCACCCGGCGGCAAGATCGACCGGCTGGTGGGCGGAAAGCCGGCCGGCGTGCTGGTCGATGCCGCGTTCAAGCTCGTTGACGTGCGCGTGCCGGCGCCGAGACCGGAAGACCGCGACCTGGCCTTCCTTCAGGCGCAAACTCTGCTGGTCAGCCGCGGCTTCACCGCGATCGCCGACATGCGCACCGAAATGGAGGATTGGCAGACCTATCGCCGCGCAGGCGACGCGGGGCGGCTGCAGATGCGCATCATGGCGTATGCCGACGGTGTCGATACGATGACGCTGATCGCAGGTCCCGGGCCAACCCCGTGGCTCTACAACGACCGCCTGCGCTGCAACGGGCTCAAGCTGTTCCTCGACGGTGCTTTGGGATCGCGCGGCGCGGCGCTCAAGGCGCCTTACACCGACGCGCCGCGCACCACCGGCACCCTGCGCTACGATCAGGTGCAGCTCTCCAACCTGATGAGCCGCGCCGCGATCGACAATTTCCAGGTCGCGGTCCACGCGATCGGCGACAAGGCCAACGCGATGGTGCTCGACGCGATCGACGAGCTGTCGGAGACTTACAAGGGCGACCGGCGCTGGCGGATCGAGCACGCGCAGATCGTCGATCCAGCGGACATCCCCCGCTTCGGCAAGCACGGCGTGATCGCCTCGATGCAGCCGCAACATGAGGCTTCCGACCGCACGATGGCCGAAGCGCGGCTGGGTCCGGCGCGGCTTGCGGGCGCCTATGCATGGAATTCGATGTTGAGCGCGGGCGCCAGGTTGGCGTTCGGGGATGACGCGCCGGTCGAGCCGCCATCGCCATTCCTGGGTCTTGCGATCGCGGTCACCCGCAGCGGCGCGGATGGCCAGCCGTTCGGCGGCTGGCAGCCGCAGGAGCGGATCACGCGCGAACAGGCGCTTGCGGCGTTTACCACCGGCGCGGCGTACGCGGGCTTTGCGGAGACCCGCATCGGTCGTATCGCGCCCGGTCTGCGTGCGGACTTCCTGCTGGTCGATCAGGATCCGCTGCTGGCCGCGCCCGGCGATCTTGCCAAGACACGCGTGCTCGAGACATGGATCGGCGGGGAGCAGGTGTACAAGGCCAGAGATGCGACTACGGAAAGGCATTGATTGATCGCGCCGCGAGGGCGGTGCGGAATCTGATTC
>CAJCHR010000065.1 GCA_903970225.1 Actinobacteria bacterium 21-64-8
CGGTTCTATAGGGGCAACTCCAAGGCGCCTCTAAAAATCGCAGAGACGTCGGATCGGAAATAGTATATCAACACCACGGTACACTGATCAGCGAGCACCGAACGAACCCTGCCGGTGTTCACAAGAATGTCGCCCGCCTTCGACATGGCGGCAACAATTTAAGGAGTCTCTGCGATATGGATGAATCCATGAATGAGGAGGTAAAGCCTACGCCACATATGGACGATCCTGGCCTGGCGTATGGCGCGACAATCAAGATGAGAGGCGCGCGTCAATCAAGCTGACAAGGGATCACGCGGCTCAAGGATCATGCTGCAGTTGATTGTCGCTGACAAGCTCTTGGTCGGCTCTCGGTCAGGTTCGTGCCATATCTATCGTAAAGCAGCAACGCAGTCTGCCGCCGCAGGCGGCAGAAGCTCCGGGGTCTTTTCTTGGTTTCGCCTTTGCTGTGACTGAGCGTAAGGCTCCAGGAGCCGAGATCGCTGGTACCCTGGGCATGGTATCGGCCGAGCATGATCATGGCACCGGGTCCGGTTGATTGTCGCTGGGCGTCAACGGTGCGATGTTCTTGGTCGTCGCATAGTGAGCGGTTCTTCCTGGACCTTGCTTCTTTCGAGCCAGCGCTGTGCGACGTCGGTAGCTTTCCACGTTCATCTCGAAGATTGTGGCGTGATGGACCAGTCGATCCACGGCTGCCAGCGTCATGGCCGGGTCCTGGAAGATCTTCCCCCATTCGCCGAAGGGCTGATTGGCCGTGATCAGAACCGAGCGGCGCTCGTAGCGAGCGCTGATCAACTCGAACAGCACGGAGGTTTCCGCCTGGTCCTTAGTCACATACACCAGATCGTCCAGGATCAGCAGGTGATATCGATCCAGACGCTGGATCGCCGCCTCCAAGGCAAACTCGCGGCGTGCGAGTTGCAGTTTCTGCACCAGATCCGAGGTGCGCGCGAACAGCACCCGCCAGCCTTTCTCGAGCAGCGACAACCCGATCGCCGAGGCCAGATGCGATTTACCTCCGCCGGGCGGGCCGAACAGCAGCAGGTTCGCACCTTTATCGAGCCAGCCGTCGCCGGCGCACAGCGCCGAGACCTGCGCCTTGGAGATCATCGGCACGGCGTCGAAGTCATAGTTCTCCAGCGTCTTGCCGGGCAGCAGCTTCGCTTCCCCGAGATGGCGCTCGATGCGCCGCCGATCGCGTTCGGCAATCTCATGTTCCGCCAGCGCCAGCAGCAAGCGCGCCCCTGGCCAGCCTTCCTTGTCGGAGCGCTCGGTGAACTTCTCCCACAGGTGCTTGACCGCCGGCAGGCGCAGCTCGTTCAGCAGCAGCGTCAGGCGGGTGGTGTCAATGGTGTCGTTCATGCCGCCTCTCCCATGCAGGCATCGTTCAACGCCTCGTAGTGGCTCAGCGGCGTGAGTTGCACGCACACCTGCGGCAGACTCGCAAGATCCGGGGCAAAGCGACCCCGCAGCTGCTTCAGATCCGGCACACGACGCTCGGCGAGATCTTCGCTCAACACGGCGGCCAGCTGCCCCTCGCACGCACGATCGTGGGCGAGACTCAGAAGCTCCACCATCAGTTTGCAGGCACTTCGCTCGGACAGCCGATCGCACAGATGATCGAACATGTGACGATACGCCTCGCGCGGCCAGAGCTGGTCGCGGTACACCAGGTTCAGCAGCGCCATGGGCTTGCGCCGCAGCGCGTGGATCACATGGCGATAGTCGATCACGTGACCGTGCTTGCCATCACGCCCAGGCCGGCCTCGTACCAGACTGAGCACTTGCGTGCCGCCTACGAACAGGTCCACCCGATCGTCATACAGTCGCGCCCGCGGACGATGCCGGATCAGGCGCGAAGGTACGGTATAAAACACCTTGCGCAGCACGAAGCCGCCGGAACTGGTCACATAGACCAGCTCCTCCTCGTAATCGGCCGTGCGGGTGTCGGGCAGCGCCTGCAGCAGCGGTCGTTCGGCATCGATGCGCTTGCTGTTGCGCGCGTTCTTGCGACCGACGATTTCATCGAGGAAGCTCCGGTAGGCACCCAGATCCTCGAAGTCCATCGTGCCGCGCATCAGCAGCGCATCGCGGATTGAGTGCTTTAAATGACCGTGCGGACTCTCGATGGCGCCGTTCTCATGCGCGACGCCGCGGTTATTGCGCGTCGGCTGCATCCGGTAATGCGCACACAGAGCATCGTAACGAGTCGTCAGATCCTCGCGCGCGTCGCGGTCCAGATTGCGGAACGCCGCCGATAAGCTGTCGCTGCGGTGCTCGAGCGGCGCCCCTCCGAGCGCCCACAGCGCGTTCTGCAGCCCCTCGGCCAGCGCCACGTAGCTCTCCCCTCCCAGGATCACGTGCGCGTGCTCGAAGCCCGAGCATGCCAGGCGGAAGTGGTACAGCCGGTGATCGAGCTCGACCCCCGACACGCGTACCGCCAGATCTCCCATCTCGGTAAAATCCGACAAGCCCATCCGCCCCGGCTCCTGCACCTGGCGGAAGATCACCTCCCGATCCTCACCGTTGAGCGCGCGCCACTGGCGGATGCGCCGCTCCATCGTACGGCGCACGCACTCGGGCAGTTCCGGGTGGCGCCGCTGCATCTCCTCGAAGATCGCGATCGGCCTCAACCCCGGCGTCGACCGCAGCATCGGTACGATCTCCGGGTCAAAGATATTGACCAGCGGATCGGGTCGCCGCCGACCTCGGGGCAGCGGCTTCTGTGAGGGTAATCGGGTGTCGTTCTCGATGCGGTACGCACTCGCCAAGCTCATCGACGCCTGGGCCGCCGCCGCCGGCTTCTTCTCAGTCAGTCTGGATTTCATGTACAGCCTCATCTGGTGATCGTTGATGTGTCGACCGGGCATGAGGCAGGTACTCCGTCATTGGGAACACCTCACCCATACCCCATCGGCCTCGATCACCGACGAGCTGGACCCGAAATAGGTCCGAAATCGCCTCCTGGAGGGTCAAAACGGGGGGAAAAAGCCCCCAGTTTCAACCTGCCAGGATCTTCTCATCCTGATTGTCGCGCGTTCTCACCCTGATTGTCGCGCCACACCCCAGCATGATCCAGCTGAAGCGAACCTCGGCGTC
>CAJCHR010000066.1 GCA_903970225.1 Actinobacteria bacterium 21-64-8
CGGTGACTGGAGTTCAGAACGTGTGCTCTTCCGATCTCGGTAAGTGTCGCCCGCCTCGCGTGCGGCGGTTTCCAGTTCGCCGATGCGCGCCTCGCCGCCCTCGATCGCGTCGAGTTCGGCGCGCATCGCCAGCATTCGTGCGGGCAGGTCATCGACCTGGCAGCTGTGCTTGCGTGCGGCGGCGCGTAGTTCGAACAGGCGCGTCTCGATCCGGTCTAGCATCGCCGGATCGTGCGCCAAGGCTTCGGCCGCGCGTTCGAGGCGTTCCTCGGCCTCGCCCGCCTCGATCACCGCGCGGTCGAGCGCGGCGAGCGCTTCGGCGAGGTAATCGTGCTGGTCGGCGATCCGCTCGAGGCGTCTTGCGGCGCCGCGCAAGCTGGCGAGCGCCGAGTCCGAGCCCGCCCACAAGTGGCGCAGCGCTTCCAGATCATCGGTAAGCTTTTCGCCCTTCTGCATCGCCGTGCGTGCGCCTGCGAGTTCGGCTTCTTCGCCCTCCTGCGGTTCGAGCGCGGTCAGTTCGGCGAGGTGGGCGAGCAACATGTCCTGATCGGCGGAGGCTTTCGCGGCATGATCGCGCGCCTCCGCGAGTGCAGCCTCCGCGCTGCGCCACGCGCGCCAGGCAGTCTCGACCGATGCGGTATCGGCACGCGCATAGCGATCGAGCAGTGCGCGGTGTCCGCGCGGGTTGACCAGACCGCGATCGTCATGCTGGCCGTGGATCTCGACCAGCGATCCGGCCAGTTCGCGCAGCAGTGCGACGCCGACGGGCTGATCGTTGATGAATGCCTTGCTGCCGTCGCTGCGCAGCTGGCGTTTGAGGATCAGCGGCTCACCGGGTTCGATCTCGACGCCGGCATCGTCGAGCACGCCCCCGATGCGCGGCGGGAACGTCCCGAAGTCGAAGGTCGCGGTCACGCTCGCGCGCTCTTCACCGGAGCGAACCAGCCCGCTGTCGGCGCGATCGCCCAGTACCAGGCCCAAGGCATCAAGCAGGATCGACTTGCCTGCCCCGGTCTCGCCGGTGAGCACGCCGAGCCCGCCGGTGAACACCAGGTCCAGCGCCTCGATCAGCACGATATTGCGGATGGACAGACGGGTAAGCATGACGCGCGCTGCTTCTAGCCCAAGGCGCGGCGGGCGTCACGCGGGACCGGACGCAAAAGCCCCCCTCCTCGTTCGAGGAGAGGGGCCAAGTGCTTTGCAAGGATCAGAAGTGCAGCTGGACAGTCGCGCCGTACGTGCGCGGATCGCCGATGTTGCCGACGAGCAGGCCGACGCTGTTCGGCGCGATCTGATACTGCTCGAAGTATGTCGTGTTGAACGCGTTGCGGACCCACCCGAAGATGTTGACGCCCACGCCCTTGTCATCGCTGTCCGAGCGCCAGCCGACGCGGAAGTTGGTGATCGTATACCCGGGGATCTCGGTCGCGGGCGAAGGCGTGGCGTTCGACGAGAACTTGGAGCGGTAATTGCCGTCCACGCCCGCGTAGAGTTCCCCGAGCTTGCCGCGGATCGGCAGCGGAAGATTGCCTTCCGCACCGAACGAGAGCGCGTACTTCGAGACGCCCGGAAGAGCCTGCCCCGAAATGTCGCAGCTCTGGGGGCTGATGTTGGGGCCCAGCGCGGTGGGGAACGAGCAGTTCGTGCCGGTGAAGCTGGAGCCACCGCTAAGTTCGAGCTGCGGCGGCGCATTGGTGAACTTGCGGTACGTCGCGTCGGTGTACGCAAAGTTCAGGTAGGTATTGAACCGCTCGCTCGGCCGTGCCGAGAAATCGGCCTCGATGCCCTGCGAGCGCACCTTGTCGACGTTGGCGATATAGCCGCGCAGCGCGGAAACCGAGTTGGGATTATTGGCGCTGAAGATCGCCTGATAGTTCCCGATGTCCGTGCGAAACGCGGCGAGGTTCAGCGTTACCTTGCGGTCGAAGAACTGAGACTTCACGCCGATCTCATAGCTCTTCACCGACTCAGGCTTGACCACGAAGGTATCGGACTGCGGCTGGCCAACCTGTGATCCCGTCGCGAAGACCGGAACACCGTTGAGGTTGAGGCCGCCTGTCTGGAAGCTCTTCGAATATGTCGCATACGCATGGATGTTGCGGGTAACCTCGTAAGCGACGGTGAAATCGTACGAGACGTTCCACTTGGCGATCGAGGCGGCGTAGCTTTCCGGAACCAGCACGCCGAGCTGCGCCTGTTGGATCTTCTGGGCCTGCGTTGCCGAAGCCGCGGGAATGCCGAGTACGCTGGCATCGAGCACATTGCCCTGGGCGTCCCTGACCACCGAATTGTAGACGCCGTCCTTCTTGTCGTAATTGACGCGGATGCCCGGCTGCAACGTCAGGCCCGGCAGCGGGTGCCAGCTCGCCTGGCCATAGACCGACCAGCTCTTGTTGCTCGACCGGATCGTGTTGGTCGAATTCAGGCCGTTGATGACATCGAGGTTATAGGGGTTGTTCGCGGCGGTGTTCGGCGAAAGCAGCCACTTGGTGGCTGCCGAACCCTGCACCTGCGACCCGTCGGTCGAGACGTGGTTGTAGTAATAGAACGTGCCGACCTGGAAATCGAGCTTCTCGCTGTGATGGTTGAAGCGCAGTTCCTGCGTGAACTGGTGCTGCTTCGAAGGGTTCTGGCTGATCGTGGTGATCGGCAGGCCGGTGAAGTCACGGTCGTTCGAAGGATTCCAGTCCCAGAAGCGCCAGGCAGTGATCGAGGTAATCGTGCCGAAGCCCAGATCGAGCTTGCCCTTCAGCGAGGCGCCGCCGATCGACTGCTTGGCATAGATCGGGGTGTCGATGTCAGTCAGACGGTTCGACGGATCCTTGGCGGCACTGGGAAGGCTGTAACCCGCGACAGCCGAAAGCGCCGGATACTGGCGGTTGACCGCCTTCTGCGTCGGCACATAAGCGACGAACACCGTGGCGCAGCAGCGGATGTTCTGATGGTTCCAGTCGCCGGCGAGCGTCACCTCAAGGTTGCTGGCGGGCTTCCACAACAGCTGGCCGCGGAAGCCGGTGTTGTTCTGGTTGTTGTCCTTCAGGCCGTTGGTGATGTTCGTGATCGTGCCCTGGCGCTTGGTCTCGGATACCGCGAGACGGATCGCGAGATTGCTGGTGATCGGACCCGACACCGCACCCTTGAACTGGAAGTAACCATAGTTGCCGCCCGAAATCTCGGCGCGGGCTTCGGGCTCGAACGTCGGCGCGCGCGACGTAATGTTGATCGCGCCGGCGGTGGTGTTCTTGCCGTAGAGCGTGCCCTGCGGTCCGCGCAGCACTTCGATCTGCGCGACGTCGAGGAAGTCGAACGTCGAAGAGGCGACGCGCGAGTAATACACGTCGTCGACATAGATGCCCACGCCCTGGTCGATACCGTCGTTAGTGAGGCCCAAAGGCGCGCCGAAGCCGCGGATGTTGACCGAGGTGTTGCGCGGGTTCGACGAATAGAATTGCAGCGTCGGCGTCAGCTGCTGCAGGCGCCCGACGTTGAACGCGCCGGTGCTGTCGATGTGATCGCCGCTGACCACCGAAATCGCGACCGGTACGGACTGCGCGCTTTCGGTGCGGTGGCGCGCGGTGACGACGATCTCGCCGCTATCGGACTGGCCTGTGCCGGCTGACGACGTGGACGTATCGGCGGGCGCGGTCTGGCTGGGCGCTGCTTGCGCGGCAGCATCAGCGGCGAGCGCCGGGCTGGAGGCCAGTATCGAAGTCGCCAGAAGCGAAACGCGAACGAACGAGGTCATTATTATTTCCAAATCCTTTGGCAGGGAATTGGATGCAGCCGGCCAGCCGGTCTGCACCGAACCGCCGCGCCGAGACAATGTGCCCCCCGGCGAGACGACCCTTGGTTGATGGTGAAGGTGCGAAAATCTCTGTTCAGGTGAAGCGCTGGCGTTCGGTGACGTCGAGTTGGACCACGCGGCCTTCGTGTATCGTCAGATGGACCGAGCCAAACCGCAGCTTACCCACGGCTTCCGCAACAGCGGCCAGCGCAGCCAGCGTCTTTTCCGCCTGACCCGCATCACCGCGCGTCGCGATTTGCGACGGTTCAACATTACGCATGAGCGCCTCCCTGAGGAGGCCTCTCATATCTCTACTGAAACGATAGACAAGTAAACTTTCGCTTTAGATTGCCAAAGCGAAATTTGAGCCGCCCGGTCAAGGTCCCTCGATGTCGACCTCAGCGTTCTCTTCACCGTGAGCCGGCTCGAGCACGAACACGTCCGCCAGTGTGACCCGGTCGAGCATCGTCGCCATCTCGTCGCGCAACATCAGCATCAGCGCGCGCAAGCGGCAATCGGCTTCGGGCAGGCAGTTCGCGCAATGCTCGTGCGCGTTCCGGCTCGCGCAAGGCGTAAGCGCGAGGCTTCCGCGAGTCAGCCGGATAACATCGCCGTAACGGATATCGACCGGCGCCAGACCAAGCTCATAGCCCCCGTCACGGCCACGGTGAGAGATCACCAGACCCTCGCGCACCAGTTCGGACAGGATCACCGTCAGGAACTTGCGCGGGATGTTCTGCGTCGTCGCGATCGAATCGAGCCGCACCGCGCCCTGCCGGAAATGATCGGCGAGGTGCTGGAGCGCACGGATCGTGTAGCGGGTCTTCTGCGACAGCATTTATGCCACACACGCGCGGGAGCGACCGGAGTCAATCATTCCAGCGGACGATTGCGCCGAAAAAGCCCCTTTCAGACCGCGGACGCGTTGGGCGCGTGCTTTTCCATCAAGGCATAGGCACGCTTGTACCAGTCAGTCTGCGGATAGCTGGCGCCGAGCACCGCCGCTTCTTTCTTCGCCTCTTCGGGGATCCCGAGCGAGAGATTGGTTTCGACCATCCGGTACAGTGCCTCAGGGGCGTGACTGGTGCCCTGGTAGTTGTCGATCACGTTGCGGAATCGCAATTGCGCCGCGAGCCACTTGCCGCTGCGCTCGTACATCCGGCCGATCGTCATTTCCTTGCCCGCAAGGTGATCGTTGACCAGATCGAGCTTGAGACGCGCGTCGCCCGCATAACGCGTGCCGGGATAGCGGCGGATCACGTCGGTCAGCGCCTGTTTGGCCTCCAGCGTGATCTTCTGGTCACGCGTCACGTCGCTGATCTGCTCGTAATACGAGACCGCGATCAGGTAATAAGCGTAAGCCGCGTCCTTGTTTCCGGGGTGGATCGACAGGAACCGCTGCGCCGACTGCACGCCCTTGGTGTAATCACGCCCGACGTAATAGCAGAACGCGCTCATCAGCTGCGCTCGGCGTGCCCAGGGTGAGTAGGGATGCTGGCGCTCGACCTCGTCGAACAGCGCGGCCGCCTGCTTGTACTCGCGTTTGTTCATGCGATCGTTGGCTGCGATGTAGAGCGAATCCACATCGCGCGCGATGTACGCGGTGTCCTTCTTGTGCCCGTGGAGCAGCGTACCGCAGCCCGACGTGAGGAGCAGCGCACTGATGGCGCAGGCGGATGTGACGAGCTTGAGCGTTGAACGATTGACCATGGCGCGCGGTCTATAGTCAGCCGCCGCCTGAACGCCAAGTGAAACGCGGAAGGCACTGCGGGGGTGCCGAAACCGGGCTATCACTCAGGCAAAAGCCTCTTCGCCTTCGAGCTTGGTGCGCATCATCAGGCGGCCGCTCTTGTGATCATAGGGCAGCGCACGGTGCATCGTGCCGGTGTTGTCCCAGATCACCATGTCGCCGAGCGACCAGGTATGGCGGTAACAGAACTGCGGCTGCGTCGCCCAATCGCGCAGGCGCACGAGAAGCAGTTCGCTTTCGGCAGTGTTCAGTCCCTCGACCTCCAGCGCGGTGGCGCCGAGCACCAGCGATTCGCGTTCCGAGCGGTGCTTCCACACCAGCGGCAGCACGTTGCGGCCACGGGCGACCCAGCTCTGAAGCTCGGCGAAGCTCGGTTCGGGCTTCCAGTACAGCTGCGAGCGCCACATCGCGTGGACCACCTGAAGCTTGCGCAGGTCATCCTTCTCGCTCTCGGGAAGCGAGTCGAACGCGGCGTAAGTGTTGCAGAAGTCGGTCTCGCCGCCCGTCGGCGCCAGCGCGCGCGCGCTCATGATCGAGGCGAGGATCGGCTGATCCGACATCGTCCCGTCGATGTGCCAGAAGAACGCGCCCTTGAGGTAGCTGGCGATCGGATTGATGCTCTCGTCCATCGTAATCGGATAGACCGCGTCCTTGCCGCCAGCGGCCTCGCCGTCCTCGTGTGCGAAAGTGCCCAGCGTGTGCGTGAAGGCGATCTGCTCGTCATCGGTCAGGTTGATCTGCGGGAACACGATGACTCCGCGCGCCTCCATGATCGCTCGGATCTCGGACGCCTTGTCTCCCGACAACAGCGTTTCCTTATCGGTGCGGATCAGTGTTCCGATCTTCGGCGCGGCCTCGGTGACATCCCAGAGGCTGGTGGCGGCAGTGGCCATGGCGTGTTCTCCCGGTAGGCGCGCATCGCGCCCTATTTGAACGGTTGTACAGCACCGACGGAAATGGGGTCAAGCGCGGCTGACGTCCGCCGCAGACGGCGTCAACTGAGCTCGAACGTGGCGGGCATCGGCACCCGGGGTGGAATCGGCGCAGGCAAAGGGCGCCTCACGGAAGGCGCCTCGCTCGGATTGAGCGCCGGCAGGTCATGCAGCCGCTTCGGCAACACCCGATCGACGAGTGCCAGCACCCGCTTCTTGCGATCGAGCAGCGGCTTTTCGATCAGGGTCCAAGAAAGCGCCGCGAACAGCCCGGCCGCGATCATCGCCGCGGGAAACAGCGCATACCAGGCAAGGCTATTCCGCGTGACCTCGTTGATCACGCGGATCAGCGGCATGTGGAACAAGTACAGACCGTAGGATAGGTCACCCAACGGGATCTTCGGCAGGCGCAGCAGCCCGAAATAGGCGACCGCATAAGCCGTGGGCAGCGGCGCGAGAAACGCGAGCAGCGGCGGGTTGGAGAACGCCGCCAGCATCGCCGCCACGCTCGCGGCGAACAGCGCCGGATGATAGGGCAGCCGCTTACGCAGGAAATGAACCACGACCCCCGCGGCGAAGCTTGCCAGCAGCACGCGTCCGGTCACGGCATGCTGTGCCTTTTCGAACGGATGGACCATCGAAAATACGGTCGCGATCACCAGCACCGCGATGAACAGTCCGCTCAACAGTCGGGGACGGCGGACGATCCCGCTCAGGCCGACAACGACGATCAACAGGTAACAGTCGAGCTCGACCGGGATCGTCCAGAGCTGCGGATTGAGCGGAGCGCCGCCGAACACGCCCGGCAGCGGATAATGAATGAAGCCGATCATGTTGAGCAGATATTCATGAGTCATCGGATCGCGAAAATAGGCGCCGAGTGGCAGCGTGGTGAAGACCGTGCCCAGCACGAGGCAACTCAGCAGCACTTCGACGCCGAGAGCCGGGAAAATCCTCAGCACCCTGAGCGCGATGAACTGCGGGATCGAATTGCGCACCAGGCTGGAGGCGACGAGCACGCCCGACAACGCGAAGAACGCTGGCAAGACCGCGGTCAGCAACGGCGCGAACGCCGTGTGAAACGGATCGATGGCCGGCGCGCCCCACACGATGCTGTGATCGAGCACGACTGCCGCGGCCAACGCGATGCGCAAGTAGTCAAAGCCTGTCGTGTGGCCTTTGTTCGACGCCATGACGTCAGCAACGGTCTTCACCCAAAACCCCCCGCTTTGGATTTACTTGGATCCGATGCTACTATCCGGCCTTACTCAATTCATGTCGGCAGATTTCTTATACTTCACGCACGCACGGCGCCGACGGCCTCAGGTGCGAGATAGCGCGTGCTGGAAATACCGCCGTCGACCGCGATCGTCTGGCCGTTGATGAAGCCGGCCGCATCCGAACTGAGGAACGCGGCGGTGTTGGCGACATCCTCGGCGGTGCAATCGCGGCCCAGCGGGGTCAGTTCGTGGTTGGTGCGGCGGAAGAAATCGAGGTCCCAGTAGGCGTCGGTCATCTCGGTCCGCACCACCGTGGGTGCGATGTAGTTCGATCGGATCCCGCGCGGCCCGTATTCTGCGGCCATCGTCTGCATCAGCCCGATCTGCCCGGCCTTGACCGTGCTGTACGCGCCGCCGCCGGGCGTACCGTAAAGCCCCCAGGTCGATCCGATGAACAGGATCGAGCCGCCCTGCCCCAGCTTCGTCAGCGCCTCGCGGCACAACCGGAAAGGCGCGCGCAGCGAGATGTTCAGCACTTCGTCGAGCATCGCGTCGGTGGTCTGGTCGACGGGACCGAAGTTGAACGAGCCGGCATTGTTGACCAGCACGTCGAGCCGGCCGAACCTTTCGATGGCGCCGCCGACGATCCCGGCTGGAGCGTCATCCGCGGTGGCGTCGACCGCGACGAATTCGAAGTCCATCGTGCCGGAGAGCGCGTCCTTGAGCGCCTGCAGCTTCGCACTATTGCGCCCGGTGCCGAGCACCGCGATGCCGTCGGCGCCGAACCGGCGCACGATCGCCTCCCCGATCCCGCCTGCGGCTCCCGTGACGATGGCGACTTTGGTATGGCTCACATGGATCTCCCGGCGGCGTGGTGGTCCGCCCGGGAACCACTATCCGAGCCGGGGCTTGCGCTAGAAATGACCGCCACGGTAGAGGCACTTGCTTGCCAGGGCGCCGGAGCCGAACGGCGCGTTGCGCGGACAGCGCTAGGCCCCCAAGGCGCGCCGCGACAAATGAAAGTGATCGAGACCCATGAGTGAGAAGACGTTCGTCGCGGTGGCCAAGCTCGACGAGGTGCCGCCGGGAGCAAAGAAGCTGGTGACCGTGGGCAAAGTCGAGATCGTGCTGTGCAACACGCTCGACCGCATCTTCGCGGTCCGCAACCTGTGCAGCCACGCGTACGAGAAGATCGATTGCGGCCGGATGAAGAACGGCTGGATTTCATGCCCGGTCCACGGCGCACGGTTCGATCTGGAGACAGGCCAGCCGATCAATCCGCCCGCGGTCATGCCGATCGAGACGTTCGAGGTGCGGGTCGAGGGGGATGAGATCGCAGTGGCGGTTTGACGCGGCTCGATCGGTCTGGACGAGCCCGCGCCCCTTGTGCATGAGGCGGCTATGACCGAAACGGCCGATCTCGAAGCGCTGCGCACTGACGTTCAGCAGTTCCTTGCCACCGAAGCCCCGCACGATTGGCGCGATGCCAGCCGGACTCAGGAGGACTTCGTCGCCACCCAGCGCGACTGGTTCCAGAAGCTGGTCAAGGCGGGCTACGCGACGCCGCACTGGCCGAAGGAATGGCCGGGCGGCGGGCGCTCGTTGTCCGAGCAGAAGGTGATCTACGAGGAGCTCGCCAAGGCCGACGTGCCGCGGTTGCTGCTCTCGTTCGCCTCGACCTATCACGCCTTCGCCACGCTGCACGAATGCGGCACCGAGGAGCAGAAGGCGAAATACCTGCCGCGCATCCTCGAAGGCGAGACCTGGTGCCAGGGGTTCTCGGAACCCGGCGCGGGATCGGACCTCGCCTCGCTCAAGTGCAAGGCCGAGCGCGTCTCGCGGCCTGGCGGCGACGTCTACCTGATCAACGGCCAGAAGATCTGGTCGACGATGTCGCAATATGCCGACCGCTGCCTGCTGCTCGTGCGCACGTCGTCGGACGGAGTGAAGCAGGCCGGGATCACGTACCTGCTGATGGACATGAAGACCCCGGGCGTCACGGTGCGCCCGATCCGCCAGATCCAGGGCGACGAGGAATTCGGCGAGATCTTCCTCGATAACGTCGAAGTGCCGGTCAGCGAGCGCGTCGGCGAAGAGGGCAAAGGCTGGGCGGTCGCGCAGGCGACGCTCGCCTCCGAGCGCGGCCTGACGCTGATGGAGCTTGGCTACCGCATGCGCGGGGCGCTCTCGCGGGTCGCGAAGCTGATCCGGGAACACGGCCACGAGGAAGATCGCGGCGTGCTTCGCGATTTCGGTGCGCTGGTAACGGAAGTCGACGCGGTCTGCGCGATCGCCGACCAGTTTCTCGACAACCGCATCAAGGGCGTCGAGCGCGTCGGCGATGCCTCGATCGTCAAGAACGCGTATAGCCGCGCGCTGCGTGCGTACTCGCTGCTCGGCGTGCGGCTCGGTGGGATCGACGAGCAGTACCTCGCCCCGATCACCTTCGGCGATCTCAACACCGGCAACTGGATGGCGGATTACATGAACTCGTTCGCCTGGACGATCGCGGGCGGCAGCGAGGAAGTGCAGCGCAACATCATCGCCGAGCGGATGCTCGAAATGCCGCGCGAACCCAAGCAGTGGGTGCTTTGAGATGATCGAACTCAACGAACTCACCGACGCCGCGCAGAAGGCCTTCCCCGCCGACAAGCTCTCGCCGAGCCGCGATGAAAGCTGGAAGCTGGTCTCCGAGATGGGCTGGCTGCTGGTCCGCCTGCCCGAGGAAGACGGCGGCCTCGGACTTGGCCGCGAGGCTTCGACCGCGATCCACTACGAGATGGGCCGCGTGTTGTCGTCGGTGCCGCTGACTCCGGTGCAACTCGGCCTCCAGACCATCGTCGAAAGCCACGGCTTCGCCGCGCGCAGCGAGTGGATCGAACGCATTTCGGGCGGTGAATACGTGCCGCTGCACATGCTGCCATCGAAGCTGACCGATAGCGACGGCGCTGTTTCGGGCACCATCGGCGGCGTGTTCGAGGCCGACATGGCAAGTGCGATCGTCGCCTATCTGCCGCAGGGCTACACGCTGGTGCAGCTAGACGCGCCGGGCGTCTCGCTCACCGAGCGGCCGATCTGGGACCCCTCGCGCCGGCTGTTCGACGTGAACCTCGACGGGTTCGTGCCCGAGATGATCCTCGCCGGCGGGAATGCGGCGAAGGCGATGCACGATTCGCTCGCGCCGGAGACGCACCTTGCGCTCGCCGCCGACAGCCTCGGCGGCGCGACCGCCGCGCTCGATATGTCGGTCGAATACATGAAGATGCGCCGCCAGTTCGACCGGCCGATCGCGATGTTCCAGGCGCTCAAGCACCGCGCCGCCGATCTCAAGACGAAGATCGTGTGTGCCGAGGCGCTGATGTGGAGCCTGGCACGCGATCCCGACGCGAGCGTGGTGCAAGTCGGCGCGCTCAAGGCGCTGGCGGCGGATGTCTATGCCTTCGTAACCGAGGAGGCGATCCAGTTTCACGGCGGCATCGGCCTGACCGAGGAATACAACTGCCACCGCTTCATGAAGCGCGCGTTCCTCAACCAGCAGCTCTCGGGCAGCAGCGACCTGTGGAAGGAACGCCAGGGCCGCGACGCGCTGGCGGTATTTGGCTGACGATTGACGGGAGCCGCTTGCGCAAGATACGCAAGCGGCGCACCCTCACGGCATAGGCAGCGTTGGGAGACGCGAAGATGCCCGTGCTCAGCATTCATAACGCAACCATCGTCGATCAGCACAACCGCCAGGCGCGGGGCTATGCCGCGCTGACCAGCGCTTCGGCGCCGCCACCCGCCTCGCGCACGATCGCAGACCAGCTCGGCGCCGGCCCCGAAGATTCGGTACTCGATCTCGCCTGCGGGCCGGGCTCGCTTGCGCTTCGGCTCGCGCCGCACGTTCGCGAGGTGACCGGGCTGGATCTCACCCCCGGCATGCTCGAACAGGCGCGCGCGGCGCAGGAGGCCCAGTGCGCCACAAACGTGCGCTGGGTCTGGGCGAGCCTCGGATAGAGACGCGCATCTCGGGGCCGATGTCTTTTGCCTCGGTCCTCGCGACGTCGTTTCCGGAGCATTGTACCCGCGAGGACCTGCTCGCACTGATGCGGGAGGATGCGGTGACGGAAAGCGACGCGCTGGGCTTCCGCGCCGCGCTGAAGGACGGCGAAGTGCTGGTCAGCTATCCGATGTCCACACTGGTCTGGGAACGAAAGTAACGTCTTCCCGGGCTCGAGCCGGGATCGCTGGCCCCCCGGGCGCGAACTCTTTTCTATACGGCCAGCGGTCCCGGGACGACAAACCCCGCGCGCCAGCCCCATATTTATGATCCACTGATGATCATAAATTGACTCCGGGCTCATCGAAGCTATCAACGGCGGACGTCACTCTGGCTGTGAAAACCTGCTCATGACCGATCTTTCTCCCGACTTCGCAACAGTCGATTTCTACACCGACACCTCGCTGGTCGATGATCCGCACGCCTATTTCGACTACTTGCGCGCGCAAGGTCCGGTGACCACGCTGCCGCACCGCAACGTCATAGCGATCACCGGTCACAAGGAAGCGGTCGAGGTCACGCTCGACACCGAACATTTCTCGAGCGTGGTCGCGGTGACCGGCCCGGTTCCGGGGCTACCCTTCGAAGCCCACGGCGACGATATCACCGCGCAGCTCGCCGCCGTGCGCTCCAAGATTCCGTTCAGCGACCAGATCGTCACCGAGGACGGCAAGCGCCACGCCGACTTGCGCTCGATCCTGGCGACGCTGTTCACGCCGAGCCGCCTGAAAGCGCTCGACGCGCAGCTCGTCGACACCGCCAACGGCATGATCGACGAGTTCGCCGCCGACGGCAAAGTCGATCTGGTGCGTCAATATGGCGGACCTTACGCGACGCTGGTGATCGCCGATCTGCTCGGGATTCCGGCGAAGACCCGCGGGCGCTTTCGCGAATACCTCGACGGCGCGATCCCCGCGGAAATCGGCGCCACGCCCGAGGATCTGGCGAAGAACCCGCTGGTCAAACTGGGCAAGGATCTGTTCGGCCTGCTCGCACGTCGGCGGCTTTCGCAAAGCCCGGTCGGCAAGGCTGGTCGCCGGATCGCCGGCCTGTTCGGCGTGTCATCCGGCGACGACATCCTCGGCGATCTTGCTGCCGCGCGCTATCCCGATGGCACCAAGCCGACGCTGGTCGACCTGACCTCGCTCGCTGCGTTCCTGTTCGGCGCTGGGCAGGACACCACCAATCGGCTGCTCGCGAACGGCTTCCGCGTGATCGCCGAGCGGCCCGATATCCAGGCGAAACTGCGCGCCGAGCCCGGCCGCATCCCCGACTTCATCGAGGAAGTGCTACGCTACGAAGGCTCGGTGAAGTGCGCCGCGCGGGTGTGCACCAAGACCACCACGATCGGCGGTCGCGAGATCAAGGCGGGGACGGTCCTGCTGCTGACTTACATGGGCGCCAATCGCGATCCCGAGCGGTTCGAGAATCCGAACGAGTTCGACATGGATCGGCCGAAGCTGCGCCAACATCTGGCCTTCGGACGCGGCGCGCATACTTGCATCGGTTCCGCGCTCGCCCGCAGCGAAGTGCGCGTCAGTGTGGAACGCCTGCTCGCGCGGATGGGCAACATCCGGCTGTCGGAAGAGCATCACGGACCGGAGGGCGCGCGGCGGTTCGAGTATGAGCCGACGTATATCCTGCGCGCTCTCAAGAGCCTGCACCTGGAGTTCGATCCGCTGCAGTGATCTGTCCCGCTCCGGCTCGAAATTACGCGAGCAGCCGCTTGCGGATCGCCGCGATCTCGACCGGCCCGACGCCAAGCTCGGTCTTCAGATACCCTTCCACGGACCCGTCCTTCGCGCGCATCGCCGCGAAGGCTGCATCGAGGTAATCGCCTTCCACGCCGAGCAAGGGTGCAGCCGCCGCGGGCGAGAGCGCCGCGATCGGGCCCGAGAGGTTCTTCTGCAGCTCGCGTGGGTCGATCGTCTGGTTCGAGAGCAGGAAATCCTGCTTTACCGTCTCGTAAGGCACGCCGAGCACGGTCAGCACCAGCGCAGCGGCAATCCCCGTGCGGTCCTTGCCGGCGGTGCAGTTCACGACCACTGCGCCTTGCGAAGGCCCCGCCAGCTTCGCGAACAGCGCCTTGTACGACGGCGCCTGCTCGAACGGCAGGTGCTGGTACGCGCCGATCATCATCGCGCGGACAGCCTCTGGCGTGCGGTGCGCGGGATCGGCGAAGTACGAAGCCATATCGCCTTGCGACATGCCGTAATCACGCGTCCAGTAACCCAAGCCGGCGCCTGCCAGCCAGTCGTTGCCGTCACGTCCGCGCTCCTGCGTGGTCCTCAGATCGACGATGCCGATCACACCGAGCGCCTGCAATTCCTGGCGTCCCTCGGGCGTCAACTGTCCGAGCGAGCCGGAGCGGTAGAACGCGCCGCGCCTGACGACGTGGCCGTCCGCGGTGGCGTATCCACCCGCATCGCGAAAGTTGCGCGCGCCATCGACCTTGACCACGTGATCGGTGACGGCGACCGGAACCGGCGCGGTATCCGCCAGAGCCGGGCCCGCAAGCAGCAACGCCGATGCCAATAGCCACATCCTCATCACCGTTCTCCTTGGTATCGCAGCGATCCTTAGGCCGCCGGTTGTGACAGCGGTATGTCAGCCGGCGCATGCCTCGGTCCGCGCGGCAGCAGCAGGAACAGCAGGCTCCCCGCCAGCACGGTGCCCGAAACCAGCCACAGGAACGGCGTGAAGCTGCCGGTCTGCTTCAGGATCGTCGCAAGGATCAGCGAGCCCCCGGCGGACGCGAACAGGATGCCGCAGTATACCAGGCTCATCGCCGTGCTGAACCGCTCGACCGGGAAATAGCGCGAGACCAGATACGACGGCAGATCGCCCTCGGACCCGTAAGCGAGCCCGATCAGCAGCGTCGCGAACGTCAAAAGCGAAACCGCGCCGGGATAGGACGCGAGCAGCACATAGCCCAGCGCAGGCAGGATCATCGCGGCGCATGCGACGAGCGGCGGCGAGAAGCGATCGAGCGCGAGCCCGCAAGCCGCCCGGCCGATGATCGCACCGATCGCGAACGCCGAGACAGCGTCCGCTGCGGCGAAACGGGTCAGCCCCGCGCCCTCCAGCATCAGCATCATCTGTGCGGCGTGAAGCTGCGTCGCGAGCAGGCACAGCATCATGCCGCTGGTGATGACCCAGAACGTGCGCGAACGCACGATCTCGCGCCAGACGCCTTTCTCCTTCGCTTCGGGCGCCACGATCGCCGATTCCCGGTCCAGTCCGGGCTCGTGCTTCGGTGCCAGCACGAAGGCGATCAATCCGCCGACGAAGAAGAACAGCGCCAGCGCACGGTAACCCCAGCGCCAGCCGTAAGTGTCATTGAGCCCGACCAGCAGCCGGGGCAGGAACACGCCGAAGAGCGCTGGGGTGCCGGTGACGATAAACAGCGCAAGCCCGCGCGCGCGATCGAAGTTCTCGGCGATGAGCCGGCACCAGACCGCGGGCGTGGTCGGACTTCCACCGATCAGCACCGCTGCGCAAAGCAGCCAGAACACCCCGAAGCTGCCGTTCTGAAAGCTGTAACCCAGGAACGCCAGCGGGAGCAGCAGCGCGCCGGCCAGCGCCATCGGCCGCACGCCGAAGCGGTCGGTCAGCCGGCCGACAAGCGGCATGATCGGCACGGTCAGGAAGATCGCGAGTCCCACCAGCGAAAACTGCGCTTTCTGCCAATGGAATTGCGCAATCACGTAAGGCGCGAAAACCGTGGTCGTGTAAGCCGCGACCAGCAGTCCGCTGCCCGAGCCGATGCTCGCGGCCGCCAGCGGCCGGATATTATTGCGCAGTTCGCCCAGATAGCTCACGCCCGCTCCCCATCCCCGGACCATGTCGTCCGGCCTCGGTGCGGCGACCTTGTCTGGCAAGCCGCCTCGATTGTCGAGACCGGCGATTTGGCCGATGTATGAGTTTGAGAGGATGCTGCGGATGCCCTGCGAATACATCAGGACCGCCGAGTCGGCCGGGGTTCTCACGATCACGATCGATCGGCCGGCGAAGCTCAACGCGTTGACGCCGGCCATGCACACCGCGCTCGCCGAGACGTTCGATGCGTTCGCGGCAGACGACACTCAGCAGGTCTGCATCGTCACCGGAACCGGCCGCGCGTTCTGCGCGGGCAGCGACCTGGCCGAGTTCTCCATGGATGGGTCGAGCCCCTATCCGGCAAGTGGGTACGCAGGGCTGGCAGAGCGGTTCGATCTGACCAAGCCGGTGATCGCGGCGGTGAACGGACTGTGTCTGGGCGGCGGGTTCGAGCTGGCGCTCGCCTGTGATCTGATCGTCGCCAGTGAGGACGCTGTGTTCGGCCTGCCCGAGCCGAAGGTCGGTCTGATTGCGATCGGGGGCTAGGACACATGAAGACCCTTCGCCGGAGCCGCGAGCGCGGCCTCTCCCTCGTCGAGATCCTCGTCGCGA
>CAJCHR010000067.1 GCA_903970225.1 Actinobacteria bacterium 21-64-8
CGACCCGGCCTATCTCTTCTTCGATTGAGGCGCGTCGCCGGGTTGCCGAGCGGGCAGACCGCTTCGCGATGGGAGGCGTGGCTACCCGTGCTCTAGGGGGACCCGCGCGGCCACGCCTCCCTGTCCGCAAAGCTATCTCTATCGATCCGGTCGGCAATAGCCTTGCGTCGAAGCGACGGCGGGGTGCGACGGGCCGGATCGGCCATGTTCCTGAGCCCGGCGCAAGGATGGTGACGGGCGCGGCAGGGCGATCCCGCTTGCGATTGCCGCCGACTTCGCGTTGGAAGCCCATATGAAGCTTCGCGCAGACCAACTCCTCGTCGATCGCGGCCTCGCCGAGAGCAAGACCCGCGCGCAGGCGCTGATCATGGCGGGGCTGGTGTTCGCCGGCGAGCGCAAGATCGACAAGCCGGGCCAGGCGATCGCCGACGACGTGCTGCTCGACGTGCGCGGGCGCGATCATCCGTGGGTGTCGCGCGGCGGCATCAAGCTGGCGCACGCGCTCGACCGCTTCGGGCTCGATCCCAACGGCGCGACCGCGATGGATGTCGGCAGCTCGACCGGCGGCTTCACCGACGTGCTACTGACACGCGGCGCGGTCCACGTCTTCGCGGTCGATTCGGGCACCAACCAGCTTGCCTGGAAACTGCGGATCGATCCGCGCGTCACCGTGCTCGAGCAGACCAGCGCGCGCGTGCTGACCCCGGCGATGATCGACGCGCCGTTCGGCTGGGTGGTGTGCGACGCGAGCTTCATCGCGCTCGCCAAAGTGCTCGACGTGCCGCTGCGGCTGGCGGCGCCCCATTGCCAATTGGTCGCGCTGATCAAGCCGCAGTTCGAAGTCGGCCGCGGCGAAGTGGGCAAGGGCGGCGTGGTCCGCGACCCCGCGCTGCACGCGCGCGTCTGCGAGGAGGTGCGCGGCTGGCTCGAAGGCGAGGGATGGCGCGTGCAGGGCATCGCCGAAAGCCCGATCACGGGACCCGAAGGCAACGTCGAATTCCTGATCGCGGCGTCACGCGGACGCTTGCAAGACGCCGCAAACCCACCCATTTAATTCGCATGCAAAGCGAAAACCCCCTGATCGCCGACTTCGTCAAGCTGATGAACAGCGCCGCCGGAACCGTAGCCGGCATGGCGCGCGAGGCCGGCGAGTCCGGCAAGGAGCGTTTCAAGGAATTCGTCGGCGGCGTGGACTTCGTCAGCCGCGAGGAATTCGAGACGGTCAAGGCGCTGGCGACCAAGGCGCTCGATGAGAACGAGAAGCTCAAGAACCAGCTCGATCTGCTCGAGGCGCGGCTGAATGGGCAGGGCAGTAGCGGCGGGTTCTGATCTGTTAACGTCGGTCCCTGGCCTTCGACACGCTCAGGCTGAGCGGAGTCGGGGGCTTTCGCGTTTCTTCTGAACGCAGATCCCGGGGAAGAGGCAGCTCAGGCTGAGCCTTTCGAAGCCCGCGTGCAGAGCTCGCCCAACTTGCGTGCCCGCACCTACCCGGCCAAACCCCACACATGCACATCCGCGCCCCCGCGATCGTCTGCGCGTCTCGTCCGCATGCCGAGACTGCGGTGATCGCGCGCGTGCTGACCGCTGAGCACGGCATCGTCGCGGGCTATGTCGCGGGCGGGCGCGGGCGGCAGCTGCGGCCGGTGCTGATCCCCGGCAACCTCGTTGACGCCGAACTGCGCGCGAAGTCGGACAGCCAGCTGCCGTTCCTCAAGCTCGAACTCGTGACCAGCCGTGGGCCGTGGTTGGGTGAGCCGCTGGCGGCGGCGGCGATCGGATGGGTCACCGCGCTGACCGCGACCGTTCTCCCGGAGCGGCAGGCCTATCCGTCCTTGTACCAGGCGCTGACCGGGCTGCTCGATGCGGTTTGCGTCGCGCCTTCGGCGCGCGGCTGGGTCCCGGCCTTGATCGCGTACGAGACGCTGGTGCTGCGCGAACTGGGCTACGGCGGCGATCCTGCGTTCGGGCAAGGCGATGACTGGCCGGTGCTGATGGCGGCGTTCGACCAGATCGGGCGCGCGCTGTCGCACTATCTGTTGACCGACCGCACGCCTCTTGCGGGGCGGAGGAGCGATGTTATGGCGGCGCGCTCGATGCTGCGCGACCGGCTCGCGCGGATCGGCGATTGAATCAGGCGGAGAATGTGCATGCGGATAGCGGTGTTCGGCGGCGACGGGATCGGCCCGGAAGTGACCGGCGAGGCGGTGCGCGTGCTCCAGGCGCTGGGGCTCGATAACCTCGAACTGGTCGAGGGCGACGTCGGCGGTGCGGCCTATCGCAAGCACGGCAACCCGCTTCCGCCCGAGACGCTGGCGATCGCCAAGTCGGTCGACGCGATCCTGTTCGGTTCGGTCGGTGATTTCGGGCTGGATCATCTGGAGCGCCATCTGCGCCCCGAGCAGGCGATCCTTGGCCTGCGCAAGGAACTCGGGCTGTTCGCCAACTTGCGCCCGGCGACCGTCTTTCCGGGGCTCGAGGACCTGACCACGCTGCGTCCCGAAGTTGCGCGCCAGATCGACCTGTTGATCATCCGCGAGCTTAACGGCGACGTGTACTTTGGCGAGAAGGCGATCCGGGTCCTGCCCGACGGGCGCCGGCAGGGCTACGACATCATGTCCTATGCCGAGGACGAAGTGCGCCGCATCGCGCACGTCGGCTTCAAGGCGGCGCAAGGCCGGCGCAAGAAGCTGTGCTCGGTCGACAAGGCCAATGTGCTCGAAACCTCGCAGCTCTGGCGCGACGTGGTGATCGAGGTCTCGGCCGAATATCCCGACGTGGAACTGAGCCACATGTACGTCGACAACGCCGCGATGCAGCTGGTCAAGAATCCGGGCCAGTTCGACGTCGTCGTCACCGGCAACATGTTCGGCGACATTCTCTCGGATCAGGCGAGCATGTGCGTCGGCTCGATCGGGTTGCTGGCTTCAGCGGCGTTGGCGGAAGGGACGATGGGGCTCTACGAGCCGATCCACGGCTCGGCGCCCGACATCGCGGGCAAGGACCTCGCCAACCCAATGGCGGCGATCCTCTCGGCGGCGATGATGCTGCGCCACAGCTTCGGGCGCGAGGCGGACGCCGTGCGAATCGAGGCGGCAGTGGCCAAAGCGCTGGCGGCGGGCGTGCGCGGCGGCGATCTGGGGGGCAATGCGGGTACGCGTGAGATCGGCGATGCGGTGCTGGCGAACCTCTAACCGAGGCTCGCGAGCGCCGTGATGGTTAACCGATCGCGAGAACAGCCCTTCGCTGGCCGATCTTGCGGCGCGAGGCGCGAAGCGCTGCACCGATCGAGCCAAAACCGAATATCATCAACGCCCAGCTTGCGGGTTCTGGAACGGAGGCGACAGCAGAAGACGAGCTGAAATCGGCATTGATCGAATTACCGACAGCCGAGCAGGGTATCGAGCCGTTGCATGCAATAAACCCGACCGCTGCGCCCGGACCAGCATTTCCCGCCACGAATTGTAGAACCGCGGGTGTCGCCAGAGTATCGTATTCGAAGGTCGCAAGATCCGCGAACGTCAGGTGGAATGATCCCACCAAACTGTTACCGCTGAACGTCGCCGAGAAATCGGTGACCTCCTGAAGGGCGGGATTGGACACATCATACTCGATCAACCCGTCACTATTCAGGTCGGATGCGGTAAACGAACCGGTCAGCGTCGCTCCCCCGGTAAACCCGGTCTCGATGAATCCATAGCTCGCAGCCTGCACCGGACTTGCGCAAAGTACCGCAGCCGTACACGTAGCGAACAAAGTCCCGACAAAAAGTTTGGTACGACGCATGACAGTTGCCCCTGTTAATCGGCTAGATTACGCTTAGTGAGAGAGTCTGCAAGCATAAATTTATTGATATAAGCTGGGTTGCGGTGCCGCCCTTGAAATGGACTGCTAACGCCAGCTTCGCAGCCACATCCACGCAACATAACTCGGGCGACCACCGTGTAGTTCCGCGGCCGAGATGATCGGATAGAACCACACGAAGATCGCCAGCGCCGCCGCGACGCAGGCCGGCGCGGCCCAGCGCCAGCGATCCTTCTGGTTCCACACGTCGTCGAGCGCGAGCGCGAGGCAGCCCATCAGGAAGCTGCCGGGCAGAAGGTAGTGGTAATAGAACTGGATCGGCTTGCCGTTGGCGAACCACATCGCAAGCGTCGCAAAGTAGAGCAGCGCAAACGCCAGCGCATCGCGGCGGTGTTCCTTCCACGCGGCCCAGATGCACCACAGGAACGCCGCGAGGCCCGTCCACATCACGAAGGGATTGCCGATCAGCACGATCCCGCGCCACGCGCCGTCGACCTGCTCGTACAAGTACCAGACCGAGCGGTAATCGATGATCCATTGATACCAGTAGCTGCGGTATGGATGCAGCTTGCGCACGCTGTCCTGAAGCCCGAGCATGTAGACGTGCCAGCCGACCGGGTCGCGCCAGTCCACCGGGGTGCCGTGCTGCCAGAAGAACGCCGGCAGATACGTCAGCCAGTAGACCAGCAGCGGCACGGTGCCGAGCCACAGGGCCGCCTCGATCAGGCTGATCCCGCGCACCGGGCCGGTATCGCGGCGATCGAGGAAGTGCCGGCCGTGATCGCGCACGCGCAGCACGAGGAACGCGAGCGGCGGCAGCAGCATCGCCGGGGCAACGCTCCACTTGGCGCCGAGCGCGAGGCCCAATGTCACGCCGCACAGCGCCAGGTGCGCGCGCGCGAAGCCCACGCGCTGCGTCCGGCAGGCGGCGGCGAACTGCCACAGGCCGATCATGCCGAGCCCGGCCATCACCATGTCGAGCATCGCGATGCGGCTCTGGATGAACCAAGCGAAATCGCCGATCAGAAGCAGCATGGCCGCGATCGTCGCGAACCGGCGGTAACTCGCCAGCCACATCAGCCGCCCGAATGCGAACAGCCCTGCCGTGCCGAAGATCAGCGAGGGCAGGCGCCAGACGACCGGATGGTCGCCCAGCGCCCAGATCGCGGCGGCGATCGCCTCCTTGCCCAGCATCGGATGCTCGGCATTGGCGCGTTCGAGACGCAGCAGCTTGCGCGCCGCGCCGACGTAATGAACCTCGTCGAAGTAGATTTTCGAGGGGATGTCGAGCCGGTAGAACGCGAGCAGCGCGAACGCCAGCGTGATAGCCAGGCACCACAGGATCGGGTCTTTGCGTCCTGGCTGAGCGGTCTGCATCGCGCGGGCGACTAACCTTGCGCGCGGCGGCGCGCAAAGGGTTTGTGAACCAGCCGGGGCGGCGCGATCACGTGGGCCCGGGCTCGGATCAGTGCGGCTGAGCCTTGAAACCGAGCAGGCGCTTTGCGTCCTCCAGCGGGATCAGCGCCGCATCGGTCGCCCAGAACGCGCCGGTGACCGCGAACACCACGCCTTGGCCCGATTGCTGCGCCTGCTGAACCAGATGCAGCATCTTCGTGTCGCCGCGCGCGATGCGGAGCGGGGACGGGCGCGGCCCGGCGAAAACCAGGACGTCTTCGCCGTCCTCGCCCATCGGCCGGAAATGGATCGATATCGTTGCGGGCAGCACCAGCGGCTCTTCTTCGCCCGATGCCTGCGCGACGGCGAAGGGCCGGCCGGACCGCTGCGCCTCGTGGATCGCATCCAGCGCGTTCTTGTGACAGAACACGCGGTCGAGCGCTGTTGCGGACTTTATCCCGGCGGGAACCAGATGGGCGCGGATACAGGCATCGGCGGGCCTGGCTTCGCCGACCGTATACAGCGTCATGGGCTTTGGGGGCTGAGGCATGGACGGAGATCCTTCAGCCGTGCCGCAAACGGCGATGATCAGGACGGCAGCAAGGCAGCATGGCAGGCCCCTCATGGGTTCAACGCGGCATCGCGGGTTTTGACGTGCCCGTCGATGGCGGTTTTGCGATTGTCGGACGACGATTCGTATTCGGGACCGTTCTCGGGCGGACCGTAGAACACGCTCGGATCGGTGAAGACGGTTTTCTCGATCTTCGAACCCGGCCCCGACATGATCGTGTTCCATTCGCCCACGGTGAGCGGGCGATCGCTGAGCGAAGGGTCCATGACCATCGGCACGCAGCTTCCGTCGGGCTGCGCGACCTGCACCACCGGCGCGACATGATAACCCCAGATCACCTGCTGGCCGCCGGGGTTGGGCGGGAAGCGCACCGGCGTTCCGTCGGGCTTCATCGGCACCAGCGTGCCCGAGGTCCAGACCTTGCTGCTGGGGATGCCCATGTCCTTCATCGCATCGCACATCACGCTGGCGCGGGCGTAGCAGCAATCGGGCGGGTAATTGAACGGGATGTCCGTCCGCGCTTTCAACTGGTTGAAGACCTCCTGCGCGCGCTGTGGCGTGATCGCGCCGGCGGGACAGGCGCTGACCGATGACGCGGCGGGCGCGGGCGAAAAGAAGTTGCACACCGCATCCCACAAATCTCCGAGCCAGCTCATGGCTGTGACAGCGCCGGGGCCCAGTCGGAACGGCTTTGCAGATGCGCGAGCAGCCATTCGAGCCGAACCGCCTCGTCGGCAGGAAGCCGGCCGAGCCCGTTCGCGATTTCGGGATCGGCAAGGGGGGGCCGTCCGGCCTTCACCTCGAGACAGATCAACAAGGCGGCGGCGCGCTCGCTCCGGAGGCGGGCGCCGTCGTAGTCGGGCAGCCGCGCCCGGATCAAGGCATCGGCCTGGTGCGGCGTGATGGCGCCCGCAAGACCGGCATTGGCAAGAAATGCCAGGCACTTCGTGACGAATTTCGCGGTGCTGGTTTCTGAAAGGGCCGAGAACGACTGCGTTGAGATACTCAACATTTCGGTGGTCTTCCTGCCTCGCGGCCGAACATCTGCCATCGCTCAGGCCGGCTGTCGAGCGGAATTCGGGTGCGGCCTGCGCCGTTGTGGGGCGGTTTGGAGCGGGCGCTGATGGACTGATTTCGCGACTTACAGACCCAGGTCGCTGAGGCCCGGATGATCGTCTGGTCGGCGGCCCGAGGGCCAGTGGTAAAGGCGCTCGCTGTCCCTGATCGGCGCATCGTTGATGCTCGCCACGCGCCGGCGCATCAGGCCGTGCGGGTCGAACTCCCACAGTTCGTTGCCGTAGGAGCGGAACCAGTCGCCGGCTTCGTCGTGCCACTCATACGCGAACCGCACCGCCATGCGGTTGTCGCGAAAGCCCCAGAGTTCCTTGATCAGCCGGTACTCCTGCTCGCTTGCCCACTTGCGGGTGAGGAACGCGACGATCGCCTCGCGCCCTTGCAGGAACTCGGTCCGGTTCCGCCAGTGGCTGTCCGGCGTGTAGGCCAGCGACACCCGCTGCGGATCGCGAGAGTTCCACGCGTCCTCGGCGAAACGCGCCTTCAACGCGGCGTCTTGCGCGTTGGTGAAAGGCGGCAGCGGCGGGCGGTCTTCCATTGGGATAGTCCTGGTTGTGGTGCTGGGCGGTGTTTAGGGGGGTGAATGGGTAGACGCCAAGGGCGGTTGTCTCGTTCGAACACGCGGTGCCCGCCCAACGATCTCGTCACCCTGAACTTGTTTCAGGGTCCATCCCTCCGCGCACCCAGCGATTCGAGACAGGTCTTGAGGCGCGGCTGGACCGCTGCAGCAAGACAGGGTGCCTGAGGCGCGATGGATGCTGAAACAAGTTCAGCATGACGAAGGTATGCTGCGGAAAGTCGCCTATCCGACCGGCATAATCCCCGATGCCGATAGGGATTGGGGAGTCGCTATTCCCACTCACGTCACCCCGGGCTCGACCCGGGATCCCGCTTCTTGCCGTCCGCGCCGAAGGCAGCGGGACCCTGGGTCAAGCCCGGGGTGACGGAAGGGGGGGGAGAGTCGGAAATTGGTGGGAGGCGGACGTTGACTTTGAGCGTCAATGTAATGATTTTCGGCCAGTTCGGCTTTACGACATCAGCCGTTGAAAAAACGACGGCTGCCAGATTAATTGCCCATAACGATCCTCTCGCGGCGTTATCAGTCGGGAGCCTTCAAGGTACCGCGTTGCGTCTTGTGTGAATGTACCGGGGCAGCGGCCATGAATCAGGCGAACCAAGTTCTTAAACTGCTTTAGGTTCGTCCGTGATGGATCGAGCGCAAACATCTCCTGTCCGTCCCAACCCTTGCGATAGAGCACAATCTTCGATGGGTTCGCTCGCGCGTTCGAGGTTTTGACCACGTCGCTGTTCGGCAGCAGGTCAACCGTTGCCACCTCGTCAAAACGCATCGCCATTAGGGGACCACGCGACATTAGGGGTTTGACGAATATGCTCGATTCATCGACGCAAATTTTATAAGTGAGCACGTAATATATGAAGTAAGAAGGTATAAGTAAAAGCATTATCGAAGCAATAATAAAGCCAACATCCACCTGATAGATTGGAGATTTAAATTTATAACTTGCCTTAATCTGTACGAAAATGATGATTGTTGAGATTACAATAAATGGAACGGCATTTGCCCCATACCTTCTCCTGAGCGTGCCGATCATTAAACACCCCACAACGCAGCACTTATGCAAGTTTTGTTCCCGCACGAGGGCCGCACGGAATTGAAGATGTACGATTATCCGCTTCAACTCCGCTGTGCAACGTCGACAACTGGGGCGTTAGCCGTCAAAGCAAAAAAGCATTTTCCTACCCACATGATCGCACGGTATTCCGCTCCGCATGGAACCGATGCGTCATCCCATGACAATCCCGCCCGCCATCACGCGTCCTCGAGCTCGCCCCATTCTCGAACCCCAAGGTGACACATCCCCACCAAGGTGACAGTTTTCTCCTTGTACACTGTCAACTGTGTCAACACCCGCCGCCCAAACCGTCACCTTAGCCGCCAGCCCTGCGAAGGCTTGCACCGCCAGCGCGCGGTCTTAAGAGGCGCCCCATGAAACGCACCACCGGCCAGGACCGTTCGATCACCCGCCATTGGCGCCCCGCAACGCAGGCCGTTCGCGGCGGCACCTGGCGTTCCGAGCAGGGCGAGACCAGCGAGGCGATCTTCGTCACCAGCGGCTATTGCTATGACGATGCCGAGACGGTCGCGGCGCGGTTCCGGGGCGAGGACCCGGGGATGTATTACTCGCGCACGCAGAACCCCTCGGTGCAGATGCTCGAGGAGCGGATCGCGCTGATGGAAGGCGCCGAGGCGTGCCGCGCGCAGGCCTCGGGCATGGCGGCGATGACCGCGGCGCTGCTGTCCCAGCTCTCGCAGGGCGATCACATCGTCGCCGCGCGCGCCGCGTTCGGATCGTGCCGCTGGCTGGTCGACAGCCTGTTCCCGCGTTTCGGGATCACCTCGACCACGATCGACGCGCGCGACAACGCGGCCTGGGAAGCCGCGATCCAGCCCAACACCAAGGTGTTCTTCTTCGAGACGCCGGCGAACCCGACGCTCGACCTGGTCGACATGGAGTTCGTCTGCGGCCTGGCCCGCTCGCGCGGGATCACGACCGTGGTCGACAACGCGTTCTGCACCTCGGCCCTGCAGCGGCCACTCGATTTCGGGGCGGACGTCGTCGCGTACTCGGCGACCAAGCTGATGGACGGGCAGGGCCGCGTGCTCGCCGGCGCGGTCTGCGGGAGCGAGGCGTTCATCAAGGACAAACTGCTGCCGTTCCAGCGCAACACCGGGCCGACGCTCGCGCCGTTCAACGCCTGGGTGGTGATGAAGGGATTGGAAACACTCGATTTGCGGGCGCGGCATCAGGCGGCAACCGCGCTTGATCTGGGGCGTTTCATGCAGGACCGTGTGCCCATTATTCTCCACCCAAGCCTGCCGAGCCATCCGCAGCACGACCTGGCACAGCGCCAGATGCCGGGCGGCGTGACGATCTTTTCGTTCGTCCTCGATGGCGGCGCAGCGCAGGCGCATGCGGTGCTCGACTCGCTGGAGTTGATCGACATCTCGAACAACGTCGGTGACTCGCGCTCTCTCATGGCCCATCCGGCTTCCACGACGCATTATGCGATCGGGGCCGATGTGCGCGCCGAAATGGGCGTGAGCGACGGCATGCTTCGGCTGAGCGTCGGGCTCGAGGACGTGCAGGACCTGATCGAGGATCTCGACCAGGCGTTGCAGAAGGCGGGCCTCTGAGCGCGTCCTATCCGCGCGAGGAAGCGGCCGCGTTTCTTGCGGCCATCGTCGAATCCTCTGACGACGCGATCGTCGGCAAGGCTCTCGATGGCTCGGTGATCTCGTGGAACGGCGGGGCCGAGCGGATCTTCGGCTGGACTGCCGAGGAGATCGTCGGGCGCTCGATCCGGCAGCTGATTCCGGCGGACCGGCAGAGCGAGGAAGATCGGATCATCGCCGCGGTGACCGCGGGCGAGCGCGTCCCCACCTTCGACACGGTGCGGCTGCACAAGGATGGCCATCTGCTCCAGGTTGCGGTCACGGTATCCCCCGTGCGCGACGCGGGCGGGCGGATCGTGGCCGCAAGCAAGATCGCGCGCGATATCGGCGAGGCCCGCCGCGTGCGCGCGCAGCTGGAAGACAGTGAGCAGCGCTTCCGTCTGCTCGCCGACAACATCTCGCAGCTGGCGTGGATCGCCGACCCGACCGGGTGGCTGTTCTGGTACAATCGCCGCTGGTTCGAATATACCGGGACCGATTTCGAGCAGATGCGGCGATGGGGCTGGAGCAAGGTGCATCATCCCGACCATCTCGAGCGCGTGAACGCCAGTTGGCAGGACCATCTCGCCAGCGGTGAAGGCTGGGAGGACACCTATCCGATCCGCGATGCCGAAGGCAAATACCGCTGGTTCCTCTCTCGCGCGGTGCCGGCGCACGACGCCGCGGGCAACGTCGCCTACTGGTTTGGTACCAACACCGACGTGACCGAGATGCGCGATGCCGAGGAGCGGATCGAGCTGCTGATGCTGGAGGTCAATCACCGCTCCAAGAACATGCTGGCGATCGTCCAGGCGCTGGCCCGGCGCACTGTCTCGCAGGGAGGGCAGGACTTCGTGCCCCGGCTCGAATCGCGAATTCAGGCGCTGTCGGCCAATCAGGATCTGCTGGTCAATCGTTCGTGGACGAGCGTTCCGGTCTGCGAGATGATCGCGGTGCAATTGCCGTTTCTTGGCGAGGCGAAAGCGCAGGTCGAATTCACCGGCCCGGACGTGCTGCTTTCACCGAGCGCCGCCGAATCGATCGCGATGGCGATCCACGAGATGGCGACGAACGCGGTCAAGTACGGGGCGCTCAGCGTTCCGGGCGGGCGCGTATGCATCGCGTGGTCGCTCGGCGCGGACGAGGCAGGTGAAACGTTCACGATCTCATGGCGGGAACACGGCGGACCGCCTGCCCGCGAGCCCGAATCGCGTGGTTTCGGTACGCGGATCATCGCCGATGTGCCGCGCAGCAAGCTTCAGGCCAAAGTGACCATGGCGTTCGCGTCCGAAGGCTTTTCCTGGACGCTCACATGCGCCGCGAAAAACGTGATGCCGCGGCTCGATCCGGCGCCGCGGCCCAGTTTCGCACGCGGTTGGCCGCGCTGATCTGTCCCTGTGGCAATACGCCCTGCGCCAGTTGTCGCCCGCTGCAAGAGCCGCTAGGTGGAATGCGCCATGAAGGAACTGTTCCAGCACGCTGCGATCACCGAAGGTGTCACCGTCCGGGTTGCGGTCAATTTCCTGCCCGAACAATCGCGGATCGAAGCGGGCAAGTGGTTCTGGGTCTATCACATCCGCATCGAGAACGGGTCGAGCCGGACGGTGCAACTGATGACGCGTCACTGGCGGATCACCGACGGCCATGGAGACGTGAGCTTCGCCGGTGGTGACGGGGTGCTTGGCACGCAGCCGGTGCTGCGACCGGGTGAGAGCCACGACTACGTTTCAGGCTGTCCGCTGACCACGCCCAACGGCAGCATGGAAGGGCATTACACCTTCCGTTCGACCGACGGACGCGAGTTCTCCGCGACGATCCCGTACTTTCCGCTCGCCGCGCCCGCTACCGCGGGTTGAGCTAGGCATCGCGATTTGAAGCGCACCCACTTGCCCCTGAACGCGTTGCGCGTGTTCGACGCGGCGGCACGCCACCTGTCGTTCACCCGTGCGGCGGACGAACTTGCAGTGACGCCAGCCGCGGTCGGCCAGCAGATCCGTGCCCTCGAGGAAGTGCTCGGCGTCGTGCTGTTCCGCCGCACCAGCCGCGGGCTCGAACTGACCGAGGAAGCCAGCGCCGGGCTCGAGTCGCTGCGCGCGGGGTTCCTGCAGTTCGAGGATGCGGTGCAGGCGATGCAGGCGGGCCAATCGAGCCATGTCTATACGATTGCGGCGCCGCGCGATTTCTTTGCCGCCTGGCTCGCGCCGCGGCTTGCGGCATTTCGTGCCGCGAACCCGCAGCTTCGCTACGTCGTGGTCGATAGCGACAACGCCGACTTCACCGAGGCGAACCTCGACATCGCAGTACGCTGGGCCGAGGGGCCGGGTGATCTCGAAGGCGTGCTGCTCGAAACCGCCGAGCGCGTGCTCGTCGGCACGGGCGAAGACTGGATCGGCTGGCCTGGTGAGCCCGGTCCCGACGGCGCTCCTGCAGAAGACGGTTCGCGTGCGGCGACGATGGTGGCCGATGCGGGCGATGCGTTGGCAGCGGCGGTGGCCGGGCTCGGGCGCGCACGCGTGCCACTCGCAATCGCGGCGCCGCAGATCGAACGCGGATTGGTCGTGGCGGAGGCGCCGGAGCCCTCGCGCAGGGGCTACTGGCTGGTCG
>CAJCHR010000068.1 GCA_903970225.1 Actinobacteria bacterium 21-64-8
GACCGCATCGTTGGGGGCCTTAACCGACGGCAACTTTGAGTTCAGCGGCATCGTGCTGACGTGCACCTTTCAAGTTCATCACTCAGATGACCGGACCTTCGAAGCGTTAGAGGAAGCCAGGTTCGCAGCTATTGCCTGAGCTTATGAAAAGGGCGCCACTGAACTGATCGTGGAAGTCGCCAATATGTACGGCGGTATATTGCCGCATCATTTCGGCTCTTAGCATAGAAAGAGTAGAGCGGGAGCCGATGGACCATAGGACTGGGTTCCGCGCTCCCGCAGGAGAGAAATCGCTCCGGCAAGTGCGATTGCCGTAGGGCTCTCCCGTTCGCTCACAGGCTAGTCCTCCGCCTCCACATATCCCCGGATGAACACTGTAATCCGGCGTTGTAGTTCAGGTGCCGGAAACGGCTGCACGTCGAAACCGATTGTCGCGCGGAAGCTGAGATTGCCGACGACGATGTCGTAGAAGATGATGGCAGCCAGCGCGGTATCAGGGATCTCGGCGATGCCGAGCGCGACCGTCGCTTCGAACAAGGCTTCGATCTGCGCGTAGAAGCGGTCGCTGCCTAGCTCGAGCACTTGTGTCGCGAGTTCAGGAAGTTTCGCGCGCTCCCGCATGACCAGACGGGCGAGCGCAACTCGCGACGGTTCCAGCGCATGCGTCAGGAGCGTGTGCGCCAGGGTAGTCAGGATGTCGCGCAGCGTCATTCCGGCCGCGACCTCGGGAAACTGTATCCGTGCGACGCTCGCCTCGCCGTAATCGCACACCGCCCGGAACAGCGCGGTCTTGTCTCCCACGAGCGCGTAGATCGTGCGTTTGGTGACGCCCGCCTCTCGCGCGACCAAGTCCAGGCTGGTGCCACTGAAATGCCGCTGCGTGAAAATCCGTGTTGCGGCATCAAGGATGCGGCGCCTCTGGACATCCTCATCGAGGCGGGGGCGCCCTCTTCGCGGCGGCACAACGGGGGGATCCTGCTCCAGTTCGAAACTCCCCAAAAAGTGCCGCGCGGCTTGGTCACGTCCGGCATTGACATAGCCATTATTTATGACACGTTGAAGTGTCAAAAATAACCGACGCGAGACGCCGGCGGACACGGGAGAAGGAAATGGGCTCGGTTTCGAGAGGAACGGCGCGCGGCGCGGCCGTGGCTGCGGCGTTCGGCTGCCTGGTTATCGGAGCGGTCTCGGCGCAGGCGCAAAGCGGCGCATCGGGCACCGCGACCAACAACGGCGCGCCTGCAGAGCCCAATGATACTTACGAGATCGTCGTCACCGCGCAGCGGCGCAGCGAACTTTCGCGCGACGTGCCGATTTCGATCGTCTCGGTCAGCGGCGATCAGCTCGACAAGGCCAACGTCGAGCAATTGTCCGATATCGGAAAAGTCACGCCCGGCGTGCGCTTCCGCGGCCAATCGACGTTCTTGCAGCCCAGCATCCGCGGCGTCTCGACCTCGCTGGTCGGCTCGGGTGTCGGGTCGAACGTTGGGATCTATGTCGACGGGTTCTATGCCTCGACCGCGGCGGGATCGAACTTCCAGCTGCTGAACATCCAGAACATCCAGGTGCTCAAGGGTCCGCAAGGCACACTGTTCGGGCGCAACACCACCGGCGGCGCGATCCTGGTGACCACCGCGGAGCCGAGCACCGAAACGTCCGCGACGGTCGAAGCCTCGTACGAGCGCTACAACGCCCAGCGCTATCAAGCGTATGCGACCACCGGCCTGACCAGCGGCATCGCGATCGATGTCGAGGGGCTGTTCTCGAAAGGCGACAATTACTTCCGCAACATCGTCCCCGATGGGAAGAACGGCGAATACCAGAACTGGGCAATACGCACGGGGCTCAAGGCGCAGCTGTCGCCGGCAGTCTCGGTGCTGCTGCGCTACGAGCATTCCGACACCGATGATCCCAGCTTCGTCGAATCGAATGCGCTGGTCGAAAACGGCACGCCTCTGACGATCGGCACGTTCGTACCCGGCACGGTGATCGCGACACGGCCCGGCGAAGTCGCACAATCTCCCGACGAGCCGGTCTCGTTCAACGCGCGCACCAACATCGCGCAGATGACCGTCGAGGCCGATCTCGGCTTCGCCAAGCTGACGTCGCTGAGCCAGTATCGCCAGGAGAGCACGCTGGCGCTCAGCGACCTGGACTACACTTCGGCCGATATCGCGTACTTGCGGCTGCCGCAGAGCGTGAAGATATTCACGCAGGAAGTGCTGCTCGCCTCGCGTCCCGGGCCGCCGCTACAGTGGACCGTCGGCGCGTTCTTTCTCAACCAGAAGGACAGTTATCCGCAAAGCGACCTTTCGATCAGCGGCGGCCCGTTTCTGCTGACCGCCGCTACCGGACTGACGACGCGTTCGTTCGCATTCTATGGCGACGCGACATACCAGCTGGCCGACACGCTGTTCCTGACCGCGGGCCTGCGGTTCACTCGCGAACTGCAGCTCGACGCGTTCCGCTTCTCGGGCCCACTGACCGGCGATCTCGGTCTTACGAGCTACCCCACGCTGGCGAAGAACTACCTGACCCCGCGCGTCGTGCTGCGCTACAAACCGTCCGAGAACTCGAGCGTCTACGCCTCGTTCACGCAAGGCAGCAAGGCGGGGATCATCGACACCAACGATTCCAATCCCAACGCGCGGATCAAGCCCGAGAAGCTGACCTCGTACGAAGTCGGCTTCAAGCGCAGCAGCCGTCGTTTTTCGCTCGATCTCAGCGCGTATTACTACAACTACAAGGATCTACAGGTCTCGATCCCCGTCGGCACGGCTCTGCTGGTGCGCAACGCGGCGAGCTCGCGAATCTACGGTGCCGAGGCGCAAGTGCATTACGATTTCGGCAGCGGCTTCGAGGTCACCGGCGGGGTCGCCTACAGCCACGCACGCTATCGCAATTTCCCGACCTCGCAGGTGTTCCTCCAGTGCCTCGATTTCGCGACTTGCGGCGCGAACTTCGGAACGTTCCCCAACAGCACGTCTGATTCGAGCGGCTTCCACATGCAGCTCGCGCCCGACTTCACCGCCAACCTCGCGCCGAACTACACGTTCGGGCTTGCCGGCGGAAAGGTGAACCTCTCGGCCAACTTCTACTACACCTCGAGCTATTACCTCGATACCTCGCAGCAGTTCCGCCAGGGCTCCTACGCGACGCTCGACGTGCGCGCAGAATGGACCGATCGCTCGGAGCGGTACACGTTCGCGGTCTACGGCTCGAACGTGACCGACAAACGCTATCTCTCGCAGGCGGGGCCTAACAACTTTGCGATCGGTGCGCTGTGGTCGGTGCCCGCGATCTATGGCGCCTCGGTTCGCGCAAAGTTCTGACCGGAGGCAATCGATGCGCGCAGCGATCTTTAATGGAGCCGGCAAGCCGATCACGATCGAGCGGGTTCCCGATCCTGTGCCCGGGCGCGACGAATTGCTGATCGAGATCGGCCGCTGCGGGATCTGCGGCAGCGATGTCTCGATGACTTCGGGCAGCCCGTTCGACTATGCGGTCGGCCGGTGCTTCGGCCACGAGTTCGCGGGCACGATCGTTGGCAAGGGTCGCGACACGCCCGGGTGGAACGTCGGCGATGCGGTCGCCTGCATGCCTAAGAGTGGGTGTGGGCACTGCGAGGCGTGCATCGAAGGTCGGCCGCTGTTCTGCCCGACCGGCAAGGGCGTGAGCGAGGCTTTCGCCGAATACCTCTCGGTGCCGGCTTCGGTGGCGATCAGGCTGCCCGAGGGCTTCAGCATGTCCGACGGTGCGCTGGTCGAGCCGATGGCCTGCGGCCTGCGCGCGCTGGGCAGCGCGGACATGCGCGGCGGCGAGCGGGTCCTGGTGCTCGGCGCGGGGTCGATGGCGCTCGCCGTGGTGTGGTGGGCGCGGCGGCTGGGCGCCGCGTCGATCGTCGTCGCGTCGCGTTCGGCGCACCGGCGCGACACCTGCCTCGCGTTCGGCGCGGACGCGCTCCATGCGTTCGATGAGGACGATCCGGCCGAGCTCGCGCGTGCTCTGGGCGGCGCGCCGCACATCGTCGTCGAATGCATCGGCAAGGACGGCGCGCTCGGCCTCGCGCTGGAGCATGTGCGGCTGGGCGGTACGGTCGTCTCGATGGGCATGTGCACGCAGCCCCAGCCGATCATTCCCGCCGTGCTGGCCTTCAAGGAGGCGCGGCTGACGTTTCCGCTCGCCTATTCGCCCGAGGAATACGCGCGCACCGCGCGCGAGTTCGACCAGAGCGGTTTCCGTCCCGACATCATGGTCAGCGACGTGTTGCCGCTAGAGCAAGTGGGCGACGCCATCGCCAGCATCCGCGGCGGCGTCCGCACTCTCAAGATCCACATCGACCCGAGGATTGCCCCATGATCGAAGACATCGCCACCGCCGCGCCGCTTCCGTTGTCCATCGACGAGATCGACCGCGCTTGGCTGACCGAGGCGCTGCGCACCCGCGCGCCCGGCGTGGGCCTCGAAGATTTCGCGATCACCAAAGTCGACAACGGCACCTGCACGAAGATCTACATCGACCTCTCGCTAGACGAGGCCGGCCGGACCGCGGGGATCGCGCGCAAGGTGATCCTCAAGGGCGGGTTCGAGGCGCACAGCCGCGCGATGCCTTACATGCACCTGGCCGAGGTGCGCAGCTATCGCGACGTGATCCCGGCGCTGAAGCTGCCGAGCCCGGCATGCTACTTCGCCGAGTTCGACGCCGAGCGCGCACAGGGCATCATCATCATGGAGGATCTGAACGCCCGCGAGGTGACGCTGTGCCATCCGCTGCGCCCGCACACGCCCGACGCGGTGGCACGGCGCCTGCGCGAGCTCGCACGGTTCCATGCGCAATCCTGGAACAGCCCCGAGCTGAAGCCGGGCGGCAGGTTCGCGATGCTCGACCGGATGCTCGACGGCGGTCATCTCCAGGCCTACCTCACCCCCGAGGTCTGGCAGCGCTTCCTCGACATGCCTCGCGGCCGTGCCGCCTCGGTGCGGTTCCACGGCCGCGAATGGATGGCGACCGCGCTGGACAAGATCCAGCTGCTCGCCGATCGCCTGCCCGAAGTGGTGGTCCACGGCGATACCCACCTGGGCAATCTCTACGTCGAGGCCGACGGCACGCCCGGCTTCTTCGATTCAGTACCGCACCGCTGGGCCCCGCTGTGCGAGGTCGCGTACCACATGGCCTGCGCGCTCGATCAGATCGACCGCCGGGATTGCGAACGTGATCTCGTCGCCGGCTATCTCGACGCGCTGCGCGAGAACGGTGTCACCCCGCCGCCCCTCGACGAGGCGATGCGTCACTATGCCGCGTTCCTCGCGTTCGGCTTCTGCATCTTTATGGTCAACGACGCAGTCTGGCAGCCGGAAGCGATCAACACCGCCTACACCGCGCGGTTCAGCGCAGCGATGGTCGACAACGACACGCTCGGCGCGCTCGACGCAGTAATTTAGAGCGATACTGAATCGTCATTGCGAGCGGCATAGCCGCGCCGCAATCCAAAGCAGGAGCTCGCATAGTGAAGCGGCATGGAAGTGCCGGTCAACGTCCAAGCCGAAAAATCAAACATCGTCTTCATTTCTCTGCCGAGGCGGCGAGGAGAAGGGCAATGTAAATCGCCTGGATGTCGTAAATCAGGCCATCGGCGAATCACTGTAATCTGGATTTCAGCGCATTGGGCTCGACCACGATAAGCGCATCCAAATTATCATCTTGGTCTCCGACAAGCAGCTTCGTCGACTCAAGTGATCCGCAGATGCCTATCAGAGTAAGCTATAACTCATATTTACTAATGATTAGTCGACCATGAGGACAGCCGGTCTTCAAGCATATCTAGCTTGCGCCTCCGTGCGTCGGCCGTTTGGCGGCGTGACGAGTTTAGGGCTGTGACAATTTTGCGACTGCCTCAGGAAGCCCGAGTTAACTCTCACAATGCATCTGCTCGCGGCGTTCAAAAACACAGGGGTGAGAGGCACCGGCGTGCTCAGCGGTTCGGCGATATTCCCAGGTGGCGCTAGAGGTAAGATTCAATATCCGTCGGTGCAGAAGGCAGCGAGCTGCCGGGCAGCGTCGCGACTGATATCAGGACACGGCAGACAGATAACCTCAGTGGCGTGGACTGTTCCCATCACGGTACGACAGCGGGCGCTCACCCCCGCGCGGAGCAGCAGGCGGTAGAAATCAACGCCGTCGTCCCGCAGCGGATCGCATTCGTTGACCGAGATGATCACCGGTGGAAATCCGGCCAAATCGCTCTCCCTTGCGAAAGCGGGCCAAGCCAGCGGATTCTGCTTGTGAAGCTCGTCGATCCCATAGGCCATCGGCCCGTAGTTTGAGCGCGCGTCCATCAGGATGCCGGCATTCTCGAGAGCAGACGATCCGGGCTCGCCCTTCCACTCACCGGCGAGGTAGGGGCACATTACATAGATGCCTGAGATTAGGTCGATGTCGCTCGCGCGATTCAATGCCAGCCCGGTCGCGAGCGCTAAGTTGCCCCCGCCGCTTTCACCGCCGACGACGATCCGAGACGGGTCAATCGCAAGCTCAATGGCATTGGCATGCACCCAGCGAAGACCGGAGACACAGTCGTTGAGACCTGCTGGGAACGGTGCGACCTCCGAACGCGATGAAGCCATCAAGGCATTACGGAAGTCGACCATGATCACCGTCACTCCGAAGGACGCCACCAGGCGGCCCCACGCACGGAAATAGGAATCAAAACATGACCCCATCATCATGCCGCCGCCGTGAATGTAGTAAACGCAGGGCCGCGGCCCCTCACCCATCGGCACGATGACCTGTAGAGCGATCATGTTGCCGTCTGGCTTGGACGGTACGTGCAGGGTGCGGATCGTCAGGCCTGCAGAAGGAGCGATTGATTCGTAAGACGCTTCGTCGATTTCAGGCTCATTGATCGAGGTGCTAGCGACGCTGGCGAGCAGTTCCTCGCGACTAGCGACGTCTGGTAAAGACGTGAACGGCACATCGCCGAAAATCGCTTTGATGCGAGGATCGATGCGAGGATCTTCTCGAATGCGGTTGACCATCTGTTCCACTCCCGTTTTTCCGATCGTTCGGGAAAAATCCCGTGAAGGAAGGCCAGCGAATCTCATTAGGACCCGATTAACGTAATGCGCTGGTTTGTTTTGGATGTGAACTGCCTTTTAGGTTACTACTAGCCTTGAACCAATCGGGCTGACAGCTTAGTCCCGCCCGGCGCGAGCGACGACTGCCGGCTGGTTCCAAGGAGCCGGCCGCTTGCCAGCGCGGGCGTATCTGGGGGCACGCAGATCGTCGGGTCGTGCGTTTGCGATGGTACAAGGAGAAAGAGAATGGATGCGCTCGCCGATCGCGACTATTTCAGCGATTATTCAATCTTGAGGGACCCATATTCTTATTTAGAGGCGACGCGCAGCAAAGGGCCGGTTTTCGAAGATCCGAGGAACGGCACCGTCTACGTGACAGGTTTCGAAGAGGTGCTCGAAGTCCTCAGAAACAATGAGGATTTTTCCTCTGTGCTGACACCGCAAGGTCCCGCCATGCCGCTGCCGTTCGTCCCGGCAGGCTCCGAAATCGGAGTGCAGATTGAGGCCCACCGAAATCAGTTCCACGGCGGTGACCAAGTCGTATCCTACGACGACAAGCGCCATGCTGATTCGCGTTCGCTGCTGAGCTGCTTGTTCACCCCGTCGCGCCTCAAGGCGAACGAGGCGTTCATCGCTGAATATTCTGATCAGATTGTCAGGAACGCAGTCGGCAAGGGCCACTGTGAGATCGTCAGGGAGATCGCCGCGCCGTTCGTAACGCTGGTGATCGCCGATCTGCTCGGTGTGCCAGCGGATGACCGTCAGCTTTTCATGGATGTCATCCAGGCAGGCACGGTGCCGGGCAGCCTGAACGACGAGGATCGCGCGGTCGCGGACCATCCGCTACAAGTCATGGCGGGGTATTTCATCGATTACGTGCAAGACAGGCGGGCGAAGCCCCGCAAAGATGTACTATCGGAACTCGCCAACGCGACCTTTCCCGATGGCACGCAGCCAGAAGCGCAGGAGATCGTCCGGCTTGCCACGTTCCTGTTCGGCGCCGGTCAGGATACCAGCGCGAAACTGCTTGGCAACGCGATGCGGTTCATCGTGGAGCAGGAAGGGCTTCAACAGATGCTGCGGGAAGATCCCCGCCGCGTCCCCGCGTTGATCGAGGAGGTTCTACGGCTCGAAGGATCGAGCAAGATGACCGCACGCCTTGCCCGCAAGGACACTCAGATCGGCGGAATCAAATTCCCGGCGGGTACCCGGGTGATGCTCTCACTGGCGGCCGCGAACCGGGATCCGGCGCGGTGGAACGATCCCAAGGCGCTCATCCTCGACCGGTCGAGGATCAAAGAGCATCTGGCGTTCGGCCGCGGCTCTCATGTGTGCATCGGCGCGCCGCTTGCGCGCGTGGAAATCCGCGTCATCCTCGAGAAGTTCCTGATGTATACCTCACACATCGACATCGCCGAGGTACATGGACCGGCTGGAGATCGCGATCTCGAATACGAGCCGAGCTTCATCATCCGCGGGCTAAAGGAAATGCACTTAACACTGACACCCGCCGCATAGATCTTGAGATATAACTTCGATCAAGGTATAATAAATACTTTTGTATTTCTCTAGAAAGTTCATTATTAATATAGAAATTGGAGGAGATTACACGATGAATTCCAATTTTAACCCGGACTACCTCTTCGTGTTTTTGTTGGCAGGATTTCTTGGACTCCAATTGATCAAGAAAGTCTCCCCACTGCTGCACTCGCCGCTGATGTCACTCACCAACGCGATTGCGGCGGTGGTGATCGTCGGTGCGATCGCTGTGACGGGAGAGGAAGGCGCGACTTCACTAGCCAAGACGCTCGGCTTTGTCGCCGTGCTGGCGGCGACGATCAATTTGGTGAGCGGCTTCATGATCACCGACCGCATGCTTAAGATGTTCAAGCGTAAAGGGGCATAAGCCATGGAAGGCCTGGCGCCGTTCGCGGCGATCGCCGCATCTTGCCTGTTCATACTGGCCTTGATGTGGATGAGTCACCCGTCTACCGCGCGCCGCGGCGTGCGCGCCGGCGAGATCGGCATGCTGATCGCGATCATTGGCGCGCTGCTGCATCACGAGATCGTCGATTATAAGCTCATCGTAATTGCGGTGGTTCTCGGCAGTGCCGTCGGCGTGCCGATGGCACTGCTGATGCCGATGACCGCCATCCCCCAGCGTACCGCGATCAGCCACGCGTTCGGTGCGCTTGCAGTCGGCTTGATCGGCACAGCGGAATACTACAAGCATGCCGCGGTCGCGCAGCCGGGCGATTTCGTGCTTTGGGCGCTGATGCTCGAGATGCTGCTTGGCTTTCTTACCTGCACAGCAAGTCTTATCGCTTTCGGTAAGTTGCAGGAGATCATGCCGACGCGCCCGATCGTGTTCATCGGACAGCGCATCGTGAATGGGCTCGTCGCCGCCTGCGCGGTGGGATGCGCGCTGTGGCTGATCGCGCATCCGACCGAGACCGCCCTGTTTCCGGTGTTCGGGTGTGTCGCGCTTTTGTTCGGGGTGCTGCTGGTAATCCCGATCGGCGGTGCGGACATGCCGACCGTGATCGCGCTGCTCAACTCTTACGCGGGCCTTGCCGCCAGTGCGATGGGATTCGCACTCGGCAACACGCTGCTGATCGTGGCGGGCGCGCTTGACGGAACCTCGGGTTTCATCCTGGCTGTAATAATGTGCAAGGCGATGAACCGCTCGTTCGCCAACGTGATGTTCGGCGGTTTTGGCAAACTGGCGGTCGGGGTGCCGGGCGGAAAGGACGACCGGGTCGTCCGCTCGGCGTC
>CAJCHR010000069.1 GCA_903970225.1 Actinobacteria bacterium 21-64-8
CAGCACCGCAACACTGGCCGGCCCGGCCAGGTCCGCCAGCAACAGCACTGCCAGCGCGAGCGCGCCGCCGGCGATGCAGCCGAAAGCGCGGTGCAGCAACCGCCGGCTGACCGGGATCAGGCCGCCGCCGCCCAGGCTCGCCGCCGGCACGATCATCACCGCGACGATCGTCACGCCGACTTGCGACAGCTCGGCGAACGGGTGGAGCCAGTTGAGCAACGGCAGCAGCGCGAGGGTCGCCGCGGCCTGCGCGGCATGGCGTGCAGCGTCCGGGTGCCAGCGTCGCAGCGCCGAAGCCGCCGGGGTGGCCTTGCGCCATTCGCGCCGCGCGATCAGCCGGGCCGCGACGCTGACCGCGACGCAGGCGATCGTCCCCGCCCCCACTTCGAGCATGCGTGTCCGTGCGAAGGTCCAGGTATCGAGCGCGGGATGCGCGAGCCGGTCGAGCAGGATCATTTCGAATGTCAGCCCGAACAACAACCAGGCGTAGGCGCGCCGGGCGGTGAGCATGCCGTAGAGCCCGATGCCGCCAACCAGGCCAGCGCACAGCATAGCGAGCGGCAGCGACACCGCGCACAGCGGCACCAGCAGCAGCGCAAGTCCTGCACCGGCCGCCGTGCCCAGGAGCCGAAGCACCCCGCGCGCCACCGTCTCCGCGACATCGCCTTTCATCAGCACGAACGCCGTGAACGCCGCCCAGCCGATCATGCGCGCGCCGACGAGATGTGCGAGCAATACTGCGAGCAACACGGAGGCGACGCATGCCGCCTCGTCCGCCATGCGTGCGCCCGGCACGAACAGCGCCCGCGCTTCGATGCGATATCGGTCGATCAACGCAGCAAGCATACCGCGCTATGGCCCCGGCGGCGCGCGATTTGAAGGCGGCATATCCGCCTTGACGTTACAGCTTGAGCTGCGCCTTCAGCGCGTCGATCCGCTTGGACGCCTCGGCCTTGCTCAAACCGGCCTCGGGCGGGTCGACATGGGCCTCCTCGCTGAGCGTGGTCAGGTACGAGGCTTGCGCGCCGGTCATGGGATCATCGCCCGAGACCCAGTTCTCGGGGTCTTTCTCGGTGTTCGAGCCTGGATGTTCATCAAGCTTGGGATTGTGCACTTGGTCAGTCATCGCGCAACCTTCTGTTTACGATATGTTCGCAAAACAAAAGCCGAGCGGTAAAGTTCCGGCTGGGGCGCCGGAACTCATCGGATATCGAGCCTTGACGTCAGCGCGCGGGCGCGAACGCGATGCTGGCGCGCGTGCGCCGAAGCGCGAAGCCGATCGCGCCGAAGCCCAGGATCATCAGGCCCCAGGTCGCGCTCTCCGGCGCAGGCGTCAACGAGAGCGAGCCGGAAAGCAACGAACGACCATGGCCGGCCGGGCACGGCGGACCATAGGTGTCGCACTCTGCACCGGCGAGCGTGAAGGCCCCGCTGGTGAGGCTATTGATCGGGCTGGTCGTCGTCAGCGAAAGATATCCGATATAGCTCGGCCGGTTGAACGTGGCACTGCTGTCACCCGGGTTATAGCTCGAGTTGATGACGCCGGAGACGTAATGATAGCCGGCGATCGCCCCATCGACAGTCGTGATATCGAAGCTGTCGATATAGCCGTAAACGCTCGTGGAGAAATATCCGGAGGCGCTCGTACCGTCATCGAACGTCACGTCGTGAAGGTAGTATGTCGTCGCGTTGGCGGCGGTGGCGAACCCCGAGGCCATCGCGAAACCCAGAACCGCACCCATGATGCGCGTACGAATACGAAGCTGTGACAAATCAACCTCCCCCGTGGAGTCGCTCGTTGACGACTTCGGCTTGGTATCCGAGCGATTAACATGTGTCCAGCAAAGCAATGTATCGCTGGTAGTGTATACTTGAACCGTCCCGAAAGGACATCTCGCAACGGAATGCCTTTGTTCGACGCGGTGACTTGTGGGTATTCAGCTTTCCGGGCCTCAGTCCGCCGGCTTGACGAAGCTGTCGATCAACCGCTTCCTGCCGCCGCCCTCGAAATCGATCTCGAGCTTGTTGCCCTCCTGCGCCGCGACGGTGCCGTAACCGAACTTGTCGTGGAACACGCGGGCGCCGATCGCGATGTCCGCGCGCGGCTTGGCGGCGAAGCTGGCGGCGCTGCGCGTGTTTTCGGCGATGCGCTTGGGCGTCGAGTCGAACTCCGCGGCGGCGGCACGCTGCCAGCCGGGTCCGCGGGTCACGGTGCGCGAGGGGTGCAGGCGCGCGACGTCGGCGAACGGGTCCGAGGCTTCGGACCACTGCGCGCGCCAGAGCGAGGCACCTCCGGTCATCGTCGTCTCTTGCGTGACGTGGTCAGCGGGAAGCTCGGCGATGAAGCGGCTCGGGATCGAGCTGGTCCACTGGCCGTAGATGCGGCGGTTGGCGGCATGCAGGATCGTGCAGCGGCGTTTCGCGCGCGTGATCGCGACGTAAGCCAGCCGGCGTTCCTCCTCGAGGCTGGCGAGCCCACCCTCGTCGAGCGCTCGCTGCGAGGGGAACACGCCGTCCTCCCAGCCGGGCAGGAACACGTTGTCGAACTCCAGCCCCTTGGCGGCGTGGATGGTCATGATCGTGACCTTCTCGACATCGCCGGCCGCGTCGTTGTCCATGACCAGGCTGACGTGTTCGAGGAAATCGCCGAGCGTCTCGTACTCCTCCATCGCGCGCGCGAGTTCGGACAGGTTCTCGAGCCGCCCCGCAGCTTCGACGCTGCGCTCCGCCTGCAGCGCGGCGGTGTAGCCGCTCTCGTCGAGCACCGTGCGCGCAAGTTCGGCCGGGCTCGCGTCCTTGGCCAGATCGCGCCAGCGCGCGAAGTCGCGCATCAGCGCGAGCAAGGTGTTGCGCGCGCGCGTCGGAAGCTCGTCGGTATCGACGACCGCGATCGCGGCCGCCGCCATCGGCATGCTCGCAGAGCGCGCCAGGCGGTGAATGCGCTCGATCGCCTTGTCGCCGAGCCCGCGCTTGGGCGTGTTGACGATCCGCTCGAACGCAAGGTCGTCGGCCGGCTGCGCGATCACGCGCAGATACGCGAGCGCATCGCGGATTTCGGCGCGCTCGTAGAAGCGGAAGCCGCCGACGATCCGGTAGGCAAGGCCGATCGCGATGAAGCGGTCCTCGAACTCGCGGGTCTGGAACTGCGCGCGTACAAGGATCGCGATGCGGTCCAATGGTGCGCCCTCGCGCTCCAGCCGCTCGATCTCGTCGCCGACGCGGCGCGCTTCCTCGGGGCCGTCCCAGACGCCGATCACGCGAACCTTCTCGCCCGCGTGCGCCTCGGTCCACAGCGTCTTGCCGAGCCGTCCGCCGTTGCTTGCGATCAGCCCCGAAGCCGCCGCTAGGATCTCGGGCGTCGAGCGATAATTCTGCTCCAGCCGGATCACCTTGGCGCCGGGAAAATCCTTCTCGAAGCGCAGGATGTTGGCGACTTCCGCGCCGCGCCACGAGTAGATCGACTGGTCGTCATCGCCGACCACGCAGATGTTCTTGCGCCCCTGCGCGAGCAGCCGCAGCCACAGGTACTGGACCGAGTTGGTGTCCTGGTACTCGTCGACCATCACGTATTTGAAGCGCTGCTGGTACTGTTCGAGCACGTCGCGATGGCTTTTGAGGATCGTGACCATGTGCAGCGTCAGATCGCCGAAATCGCAGGCATTGAGCGTCTTCAGCCGGTCCTGATAGAGCTGGTAGAACTGCCGCCCCTTGCCGTTGGCATAAGCCTCGTTCTCCAACGCATCGAGATCGGCGGGGAGCAAGCCCCGGTTCTTCCAGCGATCGATCAGTCCGGCAAGCTGCCGCGCGGGCCAGCGCTTCTCATCCAGCTTCTCGGCCACGATCAGCTGTTTCAGCAGCCTGAGCTGATCGTCGGTATCGACGATCGTGTAGTTCGACTGCAGCCCGACCAGTTCGGCATGCCGCCGCAGCATCTTCGCGCCGATCGCGTGGAAGGTGCCGAGCCACGGCATCCCTTCGACCATGTCGCCGACCAGCCGCCCGACCCGGTCGCGCATCTCGCGCGCGGCCTTGTTGGTGAAGGT
>CAJCHR010000070.1 GCA_903970225.1 Actinobacteria bacterium 21-64-8
GCGGAGAACCTGCGCAAGTTCCTGCTCGCGATGAGCGAGGACTTGCGCGTCCTGCTCGTCAAACTCGCCGACCGGCTGCACAACATGCGCACGCTGCACTTCATCAAGAATGAGCAGAAGCGCCGCCGCATCGCGCGCGAAACGATGGATATCTACGCGCCGCTGGCCGAGCGCGTGGGCATGTATGAGTACATGCGCGAAATGCAGGCGCTCGCGTTCGAGCAGCTCGAGCCCGAGGCATACGCGACGATCGCCGGCAGGCTCGCGCAGATCAGGAGCCAGGCGGGGGGCCAGGTCGATCAGATCGCGCTCGACATCAAGCAGGCACTCGCCGCGGAGGGGCTCAACGTCAAAGTCTGGGGGCGCGAGAAGCACCCCTACTCGATCTGGAAGAAGATGGCCGAGCGCCATGTGACCTTCGAGCAGATCACCGACATCTTCGCCTTCCGCGTTATCGCCGACAACACCAGCGACTGTTATCGCTCGCTCGGCGTGCTGCATCAGGCGTGGCAGATGATCCCGGGCCGCTTCAAGGACTACATGTCCACGCCCAAGGCCAACGGCTACCGGTCCTTGCACACCGCGCTGATCTACGAGAATTCGATGCGGGTCGAAGTGCAGATCCGCACTGCCGAAATGCACAGGACCAACGAGTTCGGCCTCGCCGCGCACTGGGCTTACAAGCAGGGCGGCGTGCGGCCTGACGGCGAAGTCGGCTGGCTGCGCGACCTGATCGAGATCGTCGACAGCAGCCACGATGCCGACGAACTGCTCGAACACACGCGGCTCGCGATCTACTCGGACCGAATCTTCGCGTTCACCCCCAAAGGCTCGCTGCATCAGCTGCCCAAGGGCGCGACCCCGGTCGATTTCGCTTACGGGGTCCACACTGATCTCGGCAACGCGACCGTCGGCGCCAAGATCAACGGCCGTCACATGCCGCTGCGCACTCAGCTGGCGAACGGCGACGTGGTCGAGATCGTCAAGAGCGGGACCAGCGAGCCGCAGCTCTCGTGGCTCGGCTTCGTCGTCACCGGCAAGGCGCGGGCCGCGATCCGCCGATCAGTGCGGGACCGCGAGCGCAGCGAAATCGCCGCGATCGGCCGCAAGCTGTTCGAGGGTATAGCCGAACGCATGCCCTCGGCCATCGGCAAGAAAGCGATCAACGCGGCGGCCAAGCGAGTCGGCCTCAAGACCGAAGAAGACCTGATGGTCGCGATCGGCTCTGCCAAGCTTGATGACCGGCAGGTGATGGAAGCGCTCGTACCCGGCAGCGCCGCGGGTCTGGCAGGCGACGCCGAATGGGCCAAGCGCGACCGCGCGATCTCGATCCGCGGCCTGACGCCGGGCATGGCATTCCACCTTGGCGATTGCTGCCACCCTGTCCCCGGCGACCGCATCATCGGCTTGCGCCAGCCCGGCAAGGGAGTCGAAGTTCACACGATCGATTGCCTGAGCCTGGCGAGCGGGATCGATGCCGACTGGGTCGATCTCTCATGGGGCGAGCGCACGACAGGTGCCACCGGGCGGATCCACGTGCTGCTCTATAACCGTCCGGGTACGCTGGCCGAAGTCACCGGCATCATCGCCCGCGCCCACGCCAACATCACTCATCTCGAACTGGTCAGCCGCGACGAGTTGTTCGGAACGTATGACGTCGATCTCGAAGTCGATGATCTTGCCCACCTCACCCGCATCGTCAGTGCGTTGCGCGCGAGTGAGGCGGTGGCAGAGGCCAAGCGAATCTAGAGATCGCGGGGTCGTTCGTTAACGCCACTGATCATGATCGTGGCGGTGATGGTGGTGATCGCTGTCATGACCGGGGCGCCCGTCATGGCAGGCTGCAAGACCGAGGCTGGACAGAACCAGCAATGCTGCGACGCCGAATTTCTTCATTTGGACTTCCTTGGTGGCAGGCCCGTGAGGCCGCTTTGAAAAGCGCTGAGGATGCGGGTTGTTCCTCATGCTGGTCGCGGCACGTCGCAGCCCTGCACGTGCGCCGGGAAGGACTCGCGTCAATTCATATTGGAACATATAAGGAACATTTCATGCCACCTCGTTGAGTCGCCCATGCCTGACGGCCCCCTCACCCCCGACCGCCGCACGATCGCAATCGATCCCGAAACACTCGATCCACCCGAGCGCGCGCCTTTCGTCGAACTGGGGCTGGCGAGCTGCTTCTCGTTCCTGCGCGGCGCATCGGACGCGGTCGATCTGGTGACGGCCGCGCGGGCGCTTGGTTACGATGCGATCGGCATCGCCGACATCAACTCGATGGCGGGCGTGGTGCGGATCCACACCGAGGCGAACACGCTGAAACTGCGGCCGGTGATCGGCTGCCGGATCGAGACGGTCGAGGGGCTGGCGTTCCTGGCTTATCCGGCGGATCGCGTCGGATACGGGCGATTATGCCGGTTGATCTCAGCTGGTCGCATGGCGACGCCCGAAGGCGAGTGGCAGGAAAAGGGCGTCTGCCAGATCACCCTGCCGATGCTCGCGGCGCATGGCGAGGGAATGCAACTGATGCTGCTGCCGCCGCGCGATCTGGAGGCAGAGTTTACGATCGAGGTGGAGAGCAATGTGGTCCCCCTCCCGCTTGCGGGAGGAATCAGGGGAGAGCCTGTTGCCACTGGCGCTTCACCCGGTCCTGACAGGCCCTCCCCCGACCCCTCCCGCAAAAGGGAGCGAAGTTGGCTGACGGCGCGATTTCCGCAGATCGTCCCAAACCTCGCCAAAAGTCTCCCCACGCTGCGCCACATCGCGGTCAGCTATCTCTACACGGGCGATGACCTCGCCCGGATCACCCAGCTCGATGCCCTCGCAGAGGCGAACGGCCTCACCATCCTCGCGACCAACGATGTGCTGTACGACGAGCCCGCACGGCGGCCGCTGCAGGACGTGATGACCGCGATCAGGCACAAGACCACCGTCGCCCGCGCCGGCCTGCTGCTCGAGGCGAACTCCGAGCGGCATCTCAAGAGCCCGGCCGAGATGGTGAAGCTGTTCGAGCGCTGGCCGCATGCAATCTCGGCGGCGCGGGACGTGGCCGATGCCTGCAGGTTCAGCCTGACCGAACTGAAATACGAGTATCCCGAGGAAATCTGTCCCGACGGGCTAGACCCGCAAGCGCATCTCGAAAAGCTAACCTGGGAGGGCGCCGATTGTCGCTACCCCTCCGGCGTCCCGCAAGCAGTTCGCGACACCGTCCGGCGCGAACTCGACCTGATCGGCAAACTGCAACTCGCGCGCTACTTCCTCACGATCAAGGACATCATCGATTTCGCGCGCAAACAGGACCCGCCGATCCTGTGCCAGGGGCGCGGTTCGGCGGCGAATTCGGCGGTGTGTTACTGCCTCGAGATCACCGCTGTCGATCCCGCCAAGCACGCGCTGCTGTTCGATCGCTTCATCTCCGAGGAGCGCAAGGAGCCGCCCGATATCGACGTCGATTTCGAGCATGAGCGCCGCGAGGAAGTGATCCAGTACATCTACAAACAATACGGCCGCCACCGCGCGGGCCTGTGCGCGACCGTGATCCACTACCGCCCGCGCATGGCGATCCGCGAGGTCGGCAAGGCGATGGGGCTCAGCGAGGACGTCACCGGCGCGCTCGCGCGCACGGTCTGGGGCGGCTGGGGCCGGGAGATCGGCGAGAAGCACGTCACCGAGACCGGGATGGACGTGACCGACCCGCACCTGCGCCGCGTGCTCAAGCTGACCGAGCAGATGATCGGCATGCCTCGGCACCTCTCGCAGCATGTCGGCGGCTTCATCCTGACTCAGAACGCGCTGACCGAGACAGTGCCGATCGGCAACGGCGCGATGCCCGAGCGCAGCTTCATCGAGTGGGACAAGGACGACATCGACGCGTTGCAAATCCTCAAGGTCGACGTGCTTGCGCTCGGCATGCTGACCTGCATCCGCAAATGCCTAGACCTGCTCGGCGATCATCATGACCGCCACCTGACTCTCGCCACCGTCCCGCGCGAGGACCCGGAGGTCTACGCGATGCTGTGCAAGGGCGATTCGCTCGGCGTGTTCCAAGTCGAGAGCCGTGCGCAGATGAACATGCTGCCTCGCCTGCGGCCGCGAGAGTTCTACGATCTGGTGATTCAGGTCGCGATCGTGCGTCCCGGCCCAATCCAGGGCGATATGGTGCATCCCTACCTGAAGCGCCGGCGCGGCGCGGAAACGGTGACGATCCCCTCGCCCGCGACGCATCACGGACCTCCGGACGAGCTGTCGTCGATCCTCGGGCGCACGCTGGGCGTGCCGATCTTCCAAGAGCAGGCGATGAAGATCGCGCTCGATGCGGCGAAGTTCACCCCGCTCGAAGCCAACCAGCTGCGCAAGGCGATGGCGACGTTCCGCTCGCGCGGCATGGTCGACATGCTGCAGGACCGCATGGTCGAGAAGATGGTCGAGCGCGGCTACGACCGCGACTTCTCGCAGCGGTGCTTCAACCAGATCAAGGGCTTCGGCGAATACGGTTTCCCCGAAAGCCACGCGGCGAGCTTTGCACATCTGGTTTACGTTTCGAGCTGGCTCAAGTGCCACTTCCCGGCGGCGTTCGGTTGCGGATTGCTGAACTCGCAGCCGATGGGGTTCTATGCGCCGGCCCAGATCGTGCGCGATGCGCGAGAGCATGGGGTGGCGGTGCTGCCGGTGGATGTGAATTTTTCCGACTGGGACTGCACGCTGGAGGATGTGCGTAAAATTCCTCCCCGAAACCGGGAGGGGGACCATCCGCAGGATGGTGGAGGGGCACGTTCGGGGTCACCCGGTCTTGTAGAGGCGCGCCAGTCGCAAGTGCGGCTGGGCTCTGTCTCTTCGAGTCTCGTTGACCCCGC
>CAJCHR010000071.1 GCA_903970225.1 Actinobacteria bacterium 21-64-8
GTAGTAATCAAGCCCGCGCACCAGCGACTCCGCGCGCGTCCAGGCCACCCCCGCCGCGTCAAGCCCCGCGCAGACCGAACCGAAGAACGCCTGCGCCTCGTCCGACAGATAATCGTCGATCTTCGGCGCGTCCGCCACGAACACGCGGTCGCGCGGGTCCTTGGAGTCCAGGATCCGCAGCGGATTGCGCTCCAGCCGGTCCTGCGAATCTTCCGAAAGCGACGCCGCATGCGCGCGGAAATAGTCGATCAAAGCCACCCGCCACGCCTCGCGGCTTGGCGCGTCGCCGAGCGTGTTGAGGTGCAGCGTCACGCCGTCCGCGATGCCCAGTTCCTTGAGCAGCTGGTCGGCCATCGCCAGCAGCTCGACGTCGGCCATGGGCTCGGCCGCGCCGATGATCTCGGCGTCGAGCTGGTGGAACTGGCGATAGCGGCCCTTCTGCGGGCGTTCGTAGCGAAACAGGGGCCCGTGCGTGGCGACCTTCAGCGGCGCGTGCTGCTGCCAGCCGTTGGTTACATAGGCGCGCGCGATGCCCGCGGTGAATTCGGGGCGCAGCGTCAGCGATTCGCCGCCGCGGTCCTCGAAGCTGTACATCTCCTTGGAGACCACATCGGTGGTCTCGCCGAGCGAGCGCGAGAACACCGCGGTCTTCTCGAACACCGGCATCTCGATCCGGCGGAAGCGGTAGAGCTTGCGCACGCGCTCGAACGTCTCGACGACGTGCGCGAACGCCTCGGCCTCGGCGCCGAAGATGTCCTGGGTGCCGCGGATGGCCTGCGGGGTGGTTTGCGCCTTGCTCATGCGCGCGGCGCTTAGCGCCATCGCGCGTGCGGGGAAAGGCCGCGGCTCGAACCGGATCGGCGCGCAAGCGTTCTTGCCCGGCATGCCAGTTCAGGGCACAGACGGCAGATGATCCGGATAATGGCGGGACTGGGAGCCGCCGCTGCCTGCCTTATCTCGCTGCAAGCCCGCGCGGACGATGCCGAGCTGGGGCCCGTCGCCGCGTCGGTCGTGCCCGACGTGCCCGCGACCGCCGACCGGCCCTATCCGGGCGGCACGCTTTCGCTCGAGGTGGACGCGCGCGACACGGTGCGCGGATTGTTCCGGGTCAGCGAGACGATCCCGGTGGCGCGCGGCACCCGCGCGCTGACGCTGCTCTATCCCGAATGGATCCAGGGCCACCACGCGCCGCGCGGACCGATCAACCTGATCGGCGCGCTGACGTTCACCGCGGGCGGGCGGCCGATCGCCTGGCACCGCGATCCGGCCAACGTCTTCGCATTCCACCTCGACCTGCCGCCCGGCACGGGCGAAGTAGCCGCCTCGTTCGTCTACACCTCGCCGCTCTCGCCCGATGAGGGGCGGATCGCGATGACGCAGGAGCTGATCAGCCTGCAGTGGGACATGGTGAGCCTGTATCCGGCCGGCTATTACTCGCGGCAGATCAAGATCCGGCCGGTGGCGCTGCTGCCCGAGGGATGGACCGCGGTCGCCGCGCTCGACGGCGCCGAGGCCAACGGGTCGCGGGTGAGCTGGTCGACCACCGATTACGAGACGCTGGTCGATTCCCCGATCCTGGCCGGCCTGCACTTCAAGCGCTGGGACCTGGGCCACGGGGTCGCGCTCAACGCCTTTGCGGACACGGCCGACCAGCTCAAGATGGAGCCGCGCGACCAGCTCAGGATGAGCGCGATGGTCGATCAGGCGGTGATCCTGTTCGGCCGGCCCCCGTTCGATCGCTACGAGTACCTGCTCTCGCTGTCCGACCGGCTCGGCGGGATCGGCCTCGAGCATCAGCGATCGAGCGAGGTGCAGCTTGGTCCGCGCGCGCTGTCCGACTGGGGCTACGGCGAATTCAGCCGCAACGTGCTGGTCCACGAACTGGTGCACAGCTGGAACGGCAAGTTCCGCCGCCCGGCGGGGCTGTGGACGCCCGACTTCCAGCAGCCGACCGACGACCGCCTGCTGTGGGTCTACGAAGGGCTGACCCAGTACCTCGGCTTCGTGCTCGCGGTGCGCTCGGACGTGCAGACCAAGCAGACCGTGCTCGACATGCTGGCGCACAGCGCGGCGGCGCTGAGCGGGGTGGAGGGGCGCAAGTGGCGCTCGCTGGCGGACACCGCGTACGACCCGATCGTGGATGCGCGGCGGCCCCGGCCGTTTCCGACCCTGACGCGCGGCGAGGATTATTACACCGAAGGCGCGTTCGTCTGGCTGGAGGCCGACCAGATCATCCGCGCGGGCACCGGGGGGGCGAAAAGCCTCGATGACTTCGCGCATGCGTTCTTCGCCTATCCCGGCGGCGGCCTGCGGCAGAAGACCTACACCGAACAGGACCTGATCGAGGCGCTGAGCGCGGTCTACGCCTACGACTGGGCCGGATTCTTCGCCGACCGGATCGACGGGATCAATTTGCCGGACCCGGTCGCCGGGCTCGAAAAAGGCGGCTATCGTCTGGTCATGCGCGACGAACCGAACGCTTATGACCGGGCGCGGATGATGGAGGAACACCTGTTCTATCTCGACTTTTCGCTGGGGGTTCAGCTCGATGACGCAGGCAGGGTGACCACCGCACGCTGGGGCAGTCCGGCGTTTGAGGCGGGGCTGGTGACCGGAACGCGCATCGTCACGGTCGGCGACCAGGCCTACAGCGCCGAAATCCTGCGGCGCGCGATCGTCTCGGCCAAGTCGGGGCGCAAGCCGATCCAGTTCACGATACGCCGGCATGACGAGCTGGAGACGGTGTCGATCGATTACCACGACGGCCTGCGCTGGCCGTGGCTGGAGTCGATCCCGAAAGGCGAAGGCACGAAAGGCGAAGGCCCGAAAGGCGAAAGCGCAGGCGGTCAGGGCACGCTCGACAGGCTGCTCGTGCCGCGCGCGGCGCTGGCGCACTGATCGATGGCCCGTTTCCCCGGATTTCGCCTGGGCCTGGGCAAGCGGATCGCGCCGCCGCGGTTCCTCGCCTTCGCGCTGATCCTCATTGCCGGCATCGCCGCGCATCACGGCCTGGTGCCCGGCGCGCGCTGGCCGGATTCGGCGGCGATGGCATTCGATCTCGCCGCCTCGGTGTTCCTGCTCTCGCTGATCCCGTTCCTGTGGGAGAACGACGCCAAGGCGATCCGCGATCACGCCGACGCGAACGATGCGAACCGGGTGCTGATCCTGGTCATGACCACGGTGCTGACGATCGCGGTCATGGTCACGATCGCGGGCGAGCTGCCCGGCGCGCGCCAGGGCCACGGCTGGGCGATCGTGCGGCTGGTGGGCACGCTGATGCTGGTCTGGCTGTTCGCCAACACCGTCTATGCGCTGCACTATGCGCACGAATACTATAGCGAGCAGCCCGACTGCACCGGTGACCGCAAGGGTCTCGACTTTCCCGGCGAAGGCGATCCGGGATATGCCGAGTTCGTCTATTTCTCGTTTACGCTGGGCATGACGTTCCAGACTTCGGACGTCGAGATCACCGCGCGGCGGATTCGCGCGATCGCGCTGCTGCATTGCTTCGCCGCGTTCGTTTTCAACCTGGGCGTGATCGCTTTTACGATCAATGCACTTGGAGGTGCGGGCGGAAGCTGACTTCTCCTGTTGCGATGCAACATAGGCGGGGTTAAGTCCGCCGCACGTTTCCTCGCGCCCGCAGGCGCCTCAGAAAAAAGGACGAGAATGCGCATCGACATGATTCCGGTGGGGGACAACCCGCCCGAGAGCCTCAATGTGATCATCGAAGTCCCCACCGGCGGCGAGCCGGTGAAGTACGAGTTCGACAAGGCTTCGGGCGCACTGTTCGTCGACCGCATCCTGCACACGCCGATGCGCTATCCCGCGAACTACGGCTTCGTGCCGCACACGCTCTCGCCCGACGGCGATCCGCTCGACGCGCTGGTCGTCTCGCGCTCGCCGTTCATCCCGGGCTGCGTGGTCAAGGCGCGTCCGATCGCGGTGCTGAACCTCGAGGACGAGCACGGCGGCGACGAGAAGCTGGTCTGCGTGCCGGTCAACTCGACGTTCCCGTACTACTCCGACGTGTTCGAGAAGGACGACCTGCCCGAGATCCTGTTCCAGCAGATCGAGCACTTCTTCACCCACTACAAGGACCTGGAGAAGGACAAGTGGGTCCGCGTCGGCACCTGGGGCGGCGCCGACGACGCGCGCCGGATCGTGGTCGAGGCGATCGCGCGCCTGGAAGAATACGAGAAGACCGCGGCCTGAGGCCATTGAGGAGCGGTCTCGGCGCGAGCCGGACCGCTCTTCCAGTTTGCGCAAAAACCTGCGTCGAACACCATCGTCATGCTGAACTTGTTTCAGCATCCATGGCTCATCCATGCGCGGTTTCCCCTCGGCGAACCACGATGAGGGCACCGCACAGCATAGTCGCGAGGTGCGGTGCCCAAGGAAAAATGGACCCTGAAACGAGTTCAGGGTGACGGATTCTGGGCAGATGCCGCGCCCGGATCATCCGCAGCTCCCCCGCTCAATCCCCCGCGATCGCCATCCCGTCGACGCGCAGCGTGGGCGTGTTGATCGCGCGGTGGGTTTCCAGATCGTTGGCCGCGGTCATCGCCGCGAACATCGTCAGCAGGTTGCCGGCGATGGTGAACTCCGCGACCGGCCCGGCGATCTGGCCATCGACGATGCGAAAGCCCGAGGCGCCGCGGCTGTAGTCGCCGGTCACCCCGTTGACCCCCTGCCCGATCACCTCGGTCACGTAGACCCCGTCGGCGATGTCGGCGATCAGCTCGGCGGGCGAGAGCGTGCCGGCGAGCAGATCGACGTTTCCGACCGAAATCCCCGGCGCGCCGCCGCCGCCCCGCGCGGCGTGGCCGGTCGGTGCCGCGCCGAGCTGGCGCGCCGAGGCGCTATCCATCAGCCAGCCGGTGACCTTGCCGCCCTCGACCAGCGTGCGCCGCACCGTCGGCAGCCCCTCGCCGTCGAACGGGCGCGAGCGAAGACCGCGCAGCTTCAGCGGATCCTCGATGATCACGAGGCCGGGCGCGAACAATGTCTCGCCCAGCTTGTCGAGCAGGAAACTCGCGCGCCGCGCGATCGCGCTCCCGGAAATGGCGCCGAGCAAATGACCGACCAGTGTTCCCGCGACGCGCGGATCGAACACCACAGGGCGAATTCCGCTCTCGATCCGGCCGGGATCGAGCCGTGCGACGGCTCGCTCGCCTGCCAGCGTCCCGATCGAGGACGGATCGGGAAGGTCCGCGCCGTGCCTTGCGCTGCGATACGCATAATCGCGCTGCATGCCGGAGCCTGTGCCCGCGACGACCGCGGCGCTGACCGAATGGCTCGAACTGCCGTAACCACCCGAAAAGCCGCGGCTGGTCGCGAGCGCAAACACGCCGCGCCCGAAGCTCGCGCCCGCGCCCTCGGAATTGGTGACGCCCGCGATCGCCCGCGCCGCGTCCTCGGCTTCCAGCGCGCCCGCGCGAAGCTGCGCGGCTGACGGCTCCGACGGATCGTCGAGATCGAGAACCGGAAGCGCGCCGCGCAGCAGCAGCTCATCCGGCGCGAGACCGGCGTAGATATCCTCAGGCGTGGTCCGCGCCATCGCCACCGCGCGCTCGGCCAGCGTCTCCAGGGCATCATCCGACAAATCGGAAGAGCCGATGCTCGCCGATCGCTTGCCGACGAACACGCGCAGCCCGATGTGCTCGCTCTCGGACCGCTCGACATCCTCCAGCTTGCCCAGCCGCACCTGGATGCTCTCCGACGATTCGGCGACGAACACCGCATCGGCCTCGTCCGCGCCGTGACGGCGCGCGCGCTCGATCAGCGCGTGGGCGCGCGCTTGTGCTTCAGGACTGCTCAGCATGTCGGGTGACTGACTCCACGAGATCGCGCGAATGCGCGCCGGTTGTGCCGCGATCTAGGGACTTGATCGCGCGCCAGCAATCTCGGGGGTATATTCTTGGTGGAACGCGCGCGCAGCCTTATTGAAACGCCAGCGTCAGGCCCTTGAACAGGCCGGTGATCGCAAACGGCAGGCCGATCGCCAGCAGCCAGAGCACAAGCCGATCGCGGCGATAGAAACCGGCGAACGTGGGATCGGCGGCCTGTTCGTCGTCCAGCCGGTTCCAGCGCCGCTCGAACCGGCGGCAGGCGGGAATGATCGCCACGACGAGGATGACCAGCGCGAGGTACGGCAGCAGGCTGCCGCCTTCCGCATGCAGCGCGCCCATCGTCACGAAGATCTGCAGCGCGGTGTAGACCAGCAGCGCATAAGCGATGTTGTCGCTCATCTTGCGGCGCCAGTCGAGAAGCCGGACTTCGCCTGTCCGCACAACATGGAGCGGCTGCGTGCCGTTCGCCATCATCCCAGTCCCTTATTATGGTTTTGCGAAGCTATACCATGCAGGGCGCCGGGCAAGCAACAAAGCGAAGGCCGTGGCATGACAATCGTTGATCGCACCCTTCTGGCGCCTCGACGCGGCGCGGCGCACCATTGATCTGACCACCTTCGCCCGCGTGAGTCGGCAGTGCCTGTGACACGGCTTCAACAGGCCCATGCAAAAAACCTGCCAGAACGAATGCATCGCCGATCTGCGCTTGCCGTGCAAAACGGCGGGGACTACATCGCGCCTCGATGGCAGACCTCTCGTACCCCGTCGCCGAACACGCGCGCGCTGACTTTTCGGTCGCAGAGCAGGGCGGCCTCGAAGTCATTTCGATCGCCAAGAGCTATGACAAGCGCGCGGTGCTCAACGATATCTCGCTGTCGGTGGCCAAGGGCGAAGTGCTGGGCCTGCTCGGCCCCAACGGCGCGGGCAAGACCACCTGCTTCTATTCGATCATGGGTCTGGTGAAGCCCGATTCCGGCCGCATCCTGATGGACGGCGTGGATGTCACCAACCTGCCGATGTACCGCCGCGCGATCCTGGGCCTGGGCTATCTGCCGCAGGAGACCTCGATCTTCCGCGGCATGACGGTCGAGCAGAACATCGCCTGCGTGCTTGAACTCAACGAGCCTGACAGGGATGTACGGCAGTCCGAACTGGAACGCCTGCTCGACGAATTCGGCCTGACCAAGCTGCGTACCAGCGCGGCGATGGCGCTCTCGGGCGGCGAGCGCAGGCGCTGCGAGATTGCGCGCGCTCTAGCCGCCAAGCCCTCGATCATGCTGCTCGACGAGCCGTTCGCGGGCATCGATCCGCTGTCGATCTCCGACATCCGCCATCTGGTGAAAGACCTCGCGGGACGCGGGATCGGCGTGCTGATCACCGATCACAACGTGCGCGAGACACTCGACATCGTCGACCGCGCCTGCATCGTCTACGGCGGCCAGGTACTGTTCGCGGGCAGCCCGGAGGCGCTCGTCGCGGACGAGAACGTCCGCCGGCTCTACCTCGGCGAAAACTTCGTCCTCTGACGGAGATGGTGTTGACCGGCACCAGCTCACCACCGCTCGTTCAACTCCCCTCCCGCTTGCGGGAGCGGGGCCACGCGTCGACGGCACCATGAGCCTCGCCCCGCGCCTCGACTTGCGGCAGAGCCAGTCGCTGGTGATGACGCCGCAGCTGCAGCAGGCGATCAAGCTGCTCGCGCTGTCGAACCTGGAAGTCGAAACCTTCATCGGCGAGGCGATCGAGGCGAATCCCTTGCTCGACACCGGCGACGTGGCTGCGTCCGCGATCGAGGAACCGCCGTCCGACGAACGCCGCACGCGGCTCGAGGATTCGCCGGTCGATGCGCTGATCGGCGAAGGCCGCGGCGCGGAGGATCGCCCGCTCGACGTCGAGCCCGCCGAGTTCGACGGCGACACCGCCTCCGCCATCAGCGCGGGTCCGTCCGACTGGGGCAGCGCGAGTTCGGGCGCGTCGGACGAGGACTGGTCCTCGCTCGAGGAGCGCGGCGGCGGGCCGGTCGCACTCGCCGATCACCTGCTCGCGCAGATCGGTATCGCTGCGCCCGATGCGCGAACCGACGCGATTGCCCGGCATCTGATCGGCTTGCTGGACGAGTCCGGATATCTCGTCGCAGCGCTCGACGAGGCCGCGGCCACGCTCGGGATCACGATCGAAGAGGCCGAGGCGGCGCTGGTTCTCGTCCAGTCGCTCGATCCGGCCGGCATCGCCGCGCGGTCGCTCGGCGAATGCATCGCGCTGCAGGCGCGCGAGGCCGACCGGTACGACCCGGCGATGGCGACGCTGATCGATCACCTCGACCTGCTCGCGCGCGGCGAATTCGCGCGGCTCAGGAAGCTGTGCGGAGTCGATGAGGAAGACTTCGCGGGCATGCTCGGCGAACTGCGCGGTTACGATCCCAAGCCCGGCCTGCGCTTCGGCGGTGAATCCGGCGGCGCGGTGATCCCCGACATCCTCGTCACCCCGCGCGCCGACGGCGGCTGGGACATCGCGCTCAACCCGGCGACACTGCCGCGGCTGGTCGTCAACCGCGGCTATTACATCGAGCTGCGCGGCGCCTGCCCCGACAAGACCGCGCGCGGCTGGCTGTCCGAGCGTCTGGCCGATGCCAACTGGCTGGTGAAGGCGCTGGACCAGCGGCAGAAGACGATCCTCAAGGTCGCGGCCGAGATCGTCCGCCGGCAGGACGGCTTCCTGCGCCGCGGGGTTTCGCAGCTGCGCCCGCTGACGCTGCGCACGGTGGCCGAGGCGGTGGGCCTCCACGAATCCACGATCAGCCGCGTGACCTCCAACAAGTATCTGAACTGCGCGCGCGGCACGTTCGAGCTCAAGTACTTCTTCACCTCGGGCGTGGCGCGCGTCAGCGCGTCAGGCGGGGGCGCGGAGGGCGAAGGCGCCGCCTCGGCCGAGGCGGTCAAGGCCGCGATCCGCCAGCTGATCGAGGCCGAAGCGGCGGGCGCGGTGCTGTCGGACGACGCGCTGGTCGATCTGCTGCGCGCGCGCGGCTTCGATCTGGCACGGCGCACCGTGGCCAAGTACCGCGAGGCGATCGGTCTGGGCAGCTCGGTCCAGCGGCGGCGCAAGCTGGCTCTGGCCGGAATCTGAGACCGGGCCGACCGGCCGTGCCTTCGCCGCGCATTGACCGCGCGGCATTCGACCTGCATCTGTGCTGCGACTGCGAAGGACACGTGCGTGCGGATCGTCATCGTCGACGATAGTGGAGCCAGGGCGACCGTGCTCGAAGAGGGCCTGCGCGAGGCCGGGTATTCCGACATCCATTTCGTGCCGCCGCACGGCGCGTTCGTCGCGCGGCTCGAGCGGATGGCGCCCGACGTCGTGCTGATGGACCTCGGCAGCCCCAGCCGCGACACGCTCGAGGAAATGCTCACCGTCAGCCGCGCGCTGGCTCGGCCGATTGCGATGTTCGTCGATCAATCGGACGAGGCGATGATCGGCGCGGCGATCGATGCGGGGGTCTCGGCCTACGTGGTGGACGGACTGCGCAAGGAGCGGGTCAAGCCGATCCTCGAACTCGCAGTGCGCCGGTTCAACGCGTTCTCGCGGATGCAGACCGAACTCGCCGAGGCGCGCACTGCGCTCGCCGATCGCAAGACGCTCGACAAGGCCAAGGCGATCCTGATGGCGCAGCGCGGTCTGGGCGAGCCCGAGGCATACGCGCTGCTGCGGTCCACCGCGATGAACCAGGGGCGCCGGATCGTCGATGTCGCCGAGGCGCTGATCACCGCGAGCAGCCTGCTGGGAGGGGCGCCATGACCACGATACGCGCGGCGTTCCTGCCGCTGACCGACAGCGCGCCGCTCATCGTGGCCGCCGAGATCGGCTTTGCCGAGCGGCGCGGCATAGACCTCGATCTGGTGCGGACCACCAGCTGGGCCACCGCGCGCGACCGGCTGGTGTTCGGCCAGGTCCAGGCCGCGCACATGCTCGCGCCGCTCGCGATCGCGGTGACGCTGGGTCTGAGCCAGCAGCCCGCCGCGCTGGCCACGCCGTTCAAGCTCAACCTCAACGGCAACATGCTGGTGATGTCGAGCGAGTTCGCCGCCGCGCTCGACCCCGATCCAGTCGTGCGCCTGTCCGATCCGCTTGCGACCGCGCACGATTTCGGCAGCGCGATCGGACTGTTCCGGCGCAAGCCCGTCATCGGCGTCGTCCACCGCTTTTCGAGCCATGCGCTGATGCTGCGCTACTGGCTCGCCAGCGTCGGCGTCGATCCGGACCGCGACGTGACGCTGCGCGTGCTTCCGCCGTCGCTGATGGTCGAGGCGATGCGAGGGGCCGAAATCGATGGTTTCATCGCCGGCGATCCGTGGCCCGCGGTCGCGGTCGCAGACGGTCTGGCCGAAGCGGTCGCGACCGGCGCGCGCATCTGGCAGCGCGGTGTCGAGAAGGTTCTCGCGTTCCGCGCCGCATGGCTGGAGGAAAACCCCGACACGGTCGACAGCCTGCTGCTCGCGCTCGACGAGGCCGCGCGCTGGTGCGACGATGCCGCGAACCGCCCGGCGCTCGCGGCGCTGCTCGCGCGTCCGCAATATGTCGGCGAGAGCGCGGAACTGATCGAGCACAGCCTTGCCGGCATGATCGTCCCGCGCCTCGGCAATCCGCCGTTCGCCGAGCCCGACTTCATGATCTTCCACCGCGAGGCGACCGCGTTTCCGTGGCGCAGCCAGGCGCTTTGGATCTACTCGCAGATGGTTCGCTGGGGACAGGTGAAGCCGAGCGCCGAGGCCGAAGCGGCCGCCGCCGCGGTGTTCCGCCCGGATGTGTTCCGCCGCGCGCTGGGCGCCAGCGGCGCGGCGATGCCCGGGGCGAGCATGAAAATGGAAGGCGCGGTCAGCAGCCCCACCGCGGTCGGCGCGTATCGCGGCGCGCTTACGCTCAGCCCGGACCGCTTTTTCGACGGCCGCGTGTTCGATCCCGAGCAGATCGCCGCCTATCTCGCAGAATTCGCGCTGCCGCGCTGAGTTGTATCATTTCGCGCTTGCGGAATTTCTGCGTTTTGCCTAGAAACGGGGCAAGGCACGCAAGGACGCGCGCCACTTAGGATCGCCGCCCCAAAGATGGGTCGGTTTCCTTCCCAAACATCGCAGCAAAGCCGCTGATCGGAAATTCGCTTCGTGCGAACCTCCGTCTGCGGCTTTTTTTGCGTCCATTTCAGATCGAAATCGGAGACTCGCCATGGCGACCGCCTTTTCGGATCGCACAACCCGTGCGTCCAACGTACCTGCTTCGCGCAACAGCTTTCTCAGCGCCGGGCACACGCCCACGCTGATCGCCGCCTTCCTCTATTTCGATCTCGCGTTCATGGTCTGGGTCCTCCTCGGCCCGCTCGCGCCCGAGATCGCCAAGACGCTTCACCTCACCGCCGCCCAGAAGGGCCTGATGGTCGCGACGCCGACGCTGGCAGGCGCGGCACTGCGCGTGGTCAACGGCCTGCTGGTCGACCGCATCGGGCCCAAGCGGTCGGGCGCGATCAGCCAGCTGATCGTCATCGGCGGACTGCTGACCGCGTGGCTGCTGGGCGTGAACAGCTTCGGCGGCACGCTCGCTCTGGGCGTCATACTCGGCTTTGCCGGCGCCAGCTTCGCGATCGCGCTGCCGCTCGCCAGCCGCTGGTACCCGGCCGAGCACCAGGGCAAGGCGATGGGGCTGGCCGGCATGGGCAACTCGGGCACCGTCCTCGCCTCGCTGTTCGCGCCGATGCTGGCCAAGCTGTTTGGCTGGAACGCGGTGCTGGGCCTCGCCTGTATCCCGCTGACGATCGTGCTGGTCGTGTACCTGATCCTGGCGAAAGACGCGCCCAGTCAGCCCGCACCCAAGACGCTGGTCGCCTACCTCGAACCGCTGAGGTCCGCCGACGCATGGTGGCTGATGGGCTTCTACGCCGTGACCTTCGGCGGCTTCGTCGGGCTCGCGGCATCGCTCCCGATCTACTTCACCGATCGCTTCGGGCTGACCACGATCACCGCGGGCTACTGCACCGCGGCCTGCGTGTTCGCCGGCTCGCTGGTGCGGCCGTTCGGCGGCGCGCTGGCCGACCGTATCGGCGGGGTCAAGGCGCTGTCGGTGGTGTTCGTGGTGGCGGCAATCGCGCTCGCCGGGGTCAGCGCCGCATCGTCGGTGGCGAGCGCGCTCGGACTGTTCGTGCTTGCGATGCTGGCGCTGGGGACCGGCAACGGCGCGGTGTTCCAGCTCGTGCCGCAGCGCTTCCAGGCCGAGATCGGCGTCATGACCGGGCTGGTCGGCATGGCTGGCGGTGTGGGCGGGTTCTACCTCGCCTCCTCGCTGGGCTTCGCCAAGCAGTTCACCGGCAGCTTCGCCTCGGGGTTCCTGATCTTCGCGGGTCTGGCGGTCGTCGCGCTTTTGGGGATCACGCTGGTCAAAGGCAAGTGGCGCACGAGCTGGAGCACCGGCGCGCGCATCTGACGCACGACCGTCCATCCAGCATCTCAGGGGATCTCACATGCGCTTGTTTTTGGCCTCGGGAGCCGCGCTGGCTCTCGCCACGCCCGCCCTCGCCCAGGACGTGACGTTCACGCCGCTGGTCGATCTTCGCCTTCGCTACGAGCACGTCGACCAGGCCGCGCTTCCCAACACCGACGCCGACGCGGTCACCGCGCGGCTGCGGGCGGGCTTCCAGCTTTCGACCGGACCGTGGTCGGTGCTGGCGCAAGGCGAAGGCACGCTGGCGATCGACGGGGACTATTACGATGGTGTCCACGGCGCCTCAACACGTCCGCTGGTGGCCGATCCGCAGAACGTCGCGCTGTATCTTGCGCAGTTGCAGTACAAGACCAAGCCGCTGACGATCACCGCGGGGCGCCAGAAGATCGTGCTCGATGACGAGCGCTTCGTCGGCAACGTGGGCTTTCGCGACAACGCGCAGACCTTCGACGCGGCGCGGATCGAGTGGAGCCCGGTTGCGCACCTCAAGGCCGATGTGACCTATGCCTGGGGCGTACGCACGATCTGGGGCATCGACGGGATCGGTGCCCGCGCGCGCTCGATCGGCGGCGACAACGTGTTCGCCAACCTTTCCTACGATACCCCGATCGGCAAGCTCACCGGCTTTGCCTACCTCGTCGATCAGGACGAGCCCCTAGTGCAGAAATTCGCGCTGTCGAGCCAGACATATGGCGGGCGGCTCGCCGGAGCCCATCCGTTCTCGAAGGCGATCAAGCTCAGCTACGTGCTCAGCTATGCCCATCAGGAGGCATATCACCGCAACCCGAACCATTATTCGGCGAGCTATTACTTCGCCGAGGCCAACCTCGATGTGACAGCGCTCAGGCTGACCGCGGGATACGAGGTGCTCGGCGCCGATCACGGCACCGCGCTCACCAGCTTCCAGACGCCGCTCGCCACGGGCTTCAAGTTCCAGGGCTGGGCCGACAAGTTCCTGACCACGCCCGCCAACGGCGTTCGCGATGCTTATGCCGGAGGCACTTATGGCTGGAAGAAAGTCGGCCTGATCGACCTGCTCTCGCTTCAGGCGACGTACCACCGCTTTGATAGCGACCGGCTCTCGCAGCACTACGGCAACGAGATCGACCTGCTGGCGAGCGCCAAAGTCCGCAAGACCACCGTGTCGGCCCGCTTCGCGCGCTACGACGCGAAGGCTTTCGCGACCGACACCACCAAAGTCTGGCTCCAGCTCGACTGGGCTTACTGACGTTCCTGCTTTCGGAGCAATCCCAATGACCCTCGAAGATCAAGGCCTCGACCGGGAACACCTCGTCGTCATCGGCAACGGCATGGCCGGCTGCCGCGCGGTAGAGGAACTGCTCGAGCGTGATGCGGCGCGCTACCGCGTGACCATTTTCGGCGCGGAGCCGCACGTCAACTACAACCGGATCATGCTCTCGCCGGTGCTTGCGGGCGAGAAGACGTTCGACGAGATCGTGATCAACGATCGCGCCTGGTATTCCGACAACGGCATCGAGCTGGTGTCGAGCGACCCGGTCGTCGCGATCGATCGCGGCGCGAAGACAGTGACCGCGCGTTCGGGCCGCAGCGTGAGTTACGACAAGCTGCTGATCGCGACGGGCTCGGATCCTTTCATCATCCCGGTGGCCGGCAAGGACCTGCCCGGCGTGATCACGTTCCGCGACATGCGCGATGTCGATGCGATGCTGACCGCCGCCGAAAAGGGTGGCGACGCGGTGGTGATCGGCGGCGGCCTGCTCGGGCTCGAGGCCGCGCACGGGCTGACGCTGCGCGGCATGAAAGTCACCGTGATCCACCTGATGCCCACGCTGATGGAGCGCCAGCTGGACGAAGCGGCGGCGTGGCTGCTCAAGTCCGCGCTCGAGGCGCGCGGCCAGACGGTGCTGACCGGCGCCGACACCGGCGAGATCGTCGGCGAGAGCCACGTCGAGGGCGTGCGGCTCAAGGACGGCCGGCTGATCCCCGCCAACCTCGTCGTGATGGCGGTCGGCATCCGGCCTTCCGTCGGCCTTGCTCGGGAAGCCGGCCTTGCGGTCGGCCGCGGCATCCAGGTCGACGATCACATGGTGACCAGCGACGCCAGCGTGCTCGCGGTGGGCGAATGCGTCGAGCACGACGGGCTGATCTACGGCCTGGTCGCGCCGCTGTGGGACATGTGCCGCAGCCTTGCCGACGGATTGCTCGCCCGGGAGAACCCGTATCGCGGCTCGGTCACTTCGACCAAGCTCAAGGTCGCCGGGCTCGACGTGTTCTCGGCCGGTGATTTCTCGGGCGGAGACGGCGCCGAGGATATCGTGCTGCGTGACGCATCGCGCGGCATCTACAAGCGCGTGGTGATCAAGGACGACCGCGTGATCGGTGCGGTGCTCTACGGCGATACGTCGGACGGCGGCTGGTATTTCGATCTGTTCAGGAAAGCCGAAAGCGTCGCCGATATCCGCGACGTGCTGATCTACGGCCAGGCCTTCGCCTCGGGAGGGGGGCAAGCGGACCCTAGCGCGGCCGTTGCGGCGCTCTCGGACGATGCCGAGATCTGCGGCTGCAGCGGCGTCAGCAAGGCCAGGGTCGTCCAGTCGATTGTCGGCGGCGCGGTCAGCCTCGATGCGGTGCGATCGACCTGCAAGGCCTCGGCCAGCTGCGGGTCGTGCACCAGCCTGGTGGAGCAGCTGCTCTCGATCACGCTGGGCAGCGATTATGGCGGCGAGCGCACGGTGCGGACTCTGTGCAAATGCACGAGCTTCGGCCACGACGACGTGCGGCGCGAGATCGCGGCGCAGGACATGCGCTCGATCCCCGAAGTCATGCAGAAGCTGCACTGGTCGACGCCCGATGGCTGCTCGGCCTGCCGCCCTGCCCTCAACTACTATCTGCTGTGCGCGCTGCCCGGCGTCTACGAGGACGACCAGCAGAGCCGCTTCGTCAACGAGCGGATGCACGCCAACATCCAGAAGGACGGCACGTATTCGGTGGTCCCTCGGATGTGGGGCGGGATCACCAATCCGCGCGAGCTTCGGGCGATCGCCGACGTGGTCGAGAAGTACGATGCGCCGCTGGTGAAAGTCACCGGCGGACAGCGGCTCGATATCTTCGGGATCAAGAAGGAGGATCTGCCCGCGGTCTGGGCCGATCTCAATGCCGCGGGGATGGTCTCGGGCCATGCTTACGGCAAGTCGCTGCGCACGGTGAAGACCTGTGTCGGTTCGGACTGGTGCCGGTTCGGCACGCAGGATTCGACCGGCCTCGGCGTCAAGATCGAGCAGATGACCTGGGGCTCATGGATGCCGCACAAGTTCAAGATCGCGGTCTCGGGATGCCCGCGCAATTGCGCCGAGGCGACGATCAAGGACTTCGGGATCGTCTGCGTCGACAGCGGATACGAGCTCCACGTCGGCGGCAACGGCGGGATCAAGGTCCGCGCGACCGAATTGCTGTGCAAGGTCAGCACCGAGCAGGAGGCGATGGATTACTGCGCCGCGTTTATCCAGCTCTACCGCGAAGAGGCGCATTACCTCGAACGCACCGCGCCGTGGATCGAGCGCGTCGGGCTCGAACAGGCCAAGCGCCGCGTGGTCGATGACGATGTGGGCCGCGAGGCGCTGCGTAGCCGCTTCCTGTTCTCGCAAAGCTTCAGCCAGGACGATCCCTGGGCGCAGCGCGCCGCCGGAACCGACAAGCAGCACCACAGCCACATGGCCGAATTCCGGCCGATGACCGCAATTGCGGCGGAGTGACCGACATGATCGCAGACTGGATCGACATCGGCTGGGCGAACGAGATCCCGGTGCGCGGCAGCCGGACGATGCCGGTGGAGGGCGCAGGTGAGATCGCGCTGTTCCGCACCGCCGACGGACAGGTGTTCGCACTCGCCAACCGCTGCCCCCACAAGGGCGGCCCGCTGAGCCAGGGCATCGTCCACGGCCACAGCGTGACCTGCCCGCTGCACAACTGGAACATCGCGCTCGACACCGGTCGGGCTCAGGGCACTGACGAGGGCTGCACCCCGACGATCCCGGTCAGGATCGACGGCGGCCGCGTGCTGCTGTGCCGCGCCTCGACGCTGCGGGCAGCCGCGTGACGTGACGCAGGCGGTCCGCACCACTTGCGCCTATTGCGGTGTCGGCTGCGGTGTCCTTGCGATGCCGGACGGCGAGCGCGGCGTGACGATCGCGGGCGACCCGGACCATCCCGCCAACCACGGCCGGCTCTGCTCGAAAGGCACGCATCTGGGCGAGACGGTCGGCCTCGAAGGGCGGCTGCTCCACCCGATGATCGGCACCCGGCGCGCAAGCTGGGACAAGGCGCTCGATCTGGTCGCCAGGCGCTTCCGCAAGACCATCGCCGAGCACGGGCCGGACAGCGTGGCGTTCTACGTCTCGGGGCAGTTGCTGACCGAGGACTACTACGTCGCCAACAAGCTGATGAAGGGCTTCATCGGCTCGGCCAACATCGACACCAATTCGCGGCTGTGCATGTCGAGCGCGGTCGCCGGGCATGTCCGTGCGTTCGGCGAGGACGTGGTGCCTGCCGGCTATGTCGATCTCGACGAGGCCGACCTGATCGTGCTCGTCGGATCGAACACCGCATGGTGCCACCCGGTGGTTTACCAGCGGATCATGGCCGCCCGCGCGGACCGGGGCACCAAGCTGGTGGTGATCGACCCACGCCGGACCGAGACCGCCGAGGAGGCCGATCTCCACCTGCCCTTGCGCCCCGGCAGCGACGTGGCGCTGATGAACGGCCTGCTCGCGCATTGCCGAGAGGCGGGGCTGGTCGACGAGGCGTTCCTTGCCCGCAGCGTCGATGTGCCCGAGGGCTTCTGGGATACGCTGGCGCAAGGCGGCGATCTCTGGTCGACCGCTCAGGCCTGCGATCTGCAGCCTGCCGACTTGCGGCGCTTCTACGAGCTGTTCGCCGCGCATCCGCGCACCGTCACGATGTTCAGCCAGGGCATCAACCAGTCGATCCGCGGCACCGACCAGGTGAACGCGATCACCAACCTCCATCTCGCCACGGGCCGTTTCGGCAAGCCCGGCGCGGCGCCGTTCTCGATCACCGGACAGCCCAATGCGATGGGCGGACGCGAAGTCGGCGGGCTCGCCAGCACGCTCGCCGCGCACCGCGATTTTGCGGAAGAGAACGTCGCCGACGTGCGCCGCTTCTGGGCTGCGCCGCGCATGGCGACCAAGCCCGGACTCAAGGCGGTCGATCTGTTCCGCGCGCTCGGCGAGGGCCGGATCAAGGCGCTGTGGGTGATGGCGACCAACCCCGCGGTCTCGATGCCTGACGCAGGGCGCGTGCGCGAGGCGCTGGCGAAATGCCCGTTCGTGGTCGTCTCCGACGTGATCGCCGAGACCGACACCAGCCGATACGCCCACGTCCGCCTGCCGGCTGCGGGCTGGGGCGAGAAGGACGGGACGGTCACCAATTCGGAGCGCGTGGTCAGCCGCCAGCGCGCGTTCCTGGCGGCCGCTGGCGAGGCGAGGCCCGACTGGTGGATCGTCGCCCAGGTCGCGCGGCGCATGGGGTTCCGCACCGCGTTCGGCTACGACTGCGCCGCCGATGTCTGGCGCGAACACGCCCGGCTGACGACGTATCGCAACGCCGGCCGGCGCGCGCTCGACCTTGGCGACAAGGCGGCGATCGGTAACACCGAATACGACGCGATGGCGCCGTTCGCCTGGGGCGCGGACGCGTTTCGCGATGGCCGCTTCCCGACCCCTTCGGGCCGCGCGCGTCTTGTCGCCGTCACCCAGCAATCGCTCGAAGCGCCGCTCGCGAACTGGCCGATGACTCTCAACACCGGGCGCTACCGCGATCAGTGGCACACGATGACCCGCACCGGGCTCTCGCCCAGGCTCTCTCGCCACCGCGCCGAGCCGCTGCTGGAGATCCATCCCGAGGACGCCGCCGCGCTCGGTATCGCGGATGGGGGGCTGGCCAAGGTCGCGACGCCGCAGGGCGACAGCCTGTTCCGCGCGCTGCACAGCGCCGGTCAGCGCCGCGGCGAGCTGTTCGTGCCGATCCACTGGACCGACCAGCAATCGAGCGGCGGCCGGGCCGGGCTGCTGCCGCGCGATCTCGTCGATCCGCACTCGGGCCAGCCCGGCTTCAAGCTGGCGCCCGCGCGCGCCACTCCGGTGACGCCCGACTGGCGCGCCTTTCTGATCGCGCGCGGCGAGGTGAAGCGCCCGGCATGCCTGTGGGCGACTCGCGTCACCGTTCCCGGCGGCGTGCTGTACGAACTGGCGGGCACCGGCGACGGCGCCCGGCTCGCCTCCGCGCTGCCAGCCGGCACGCGGATCGAGGCGCGCGATCCGGCGCGCGGTACACACCGTGTGGCGGTAATCGAGGACGGCAGGCTCAAGGCCGCGCTGTTCGTGACGCGCGTTGGCGAACTGCCCGAGCGCGACTGGCTCATCTCCCAGCTCGGACTGGAACAAGGCCCGCAAGTGCTCGCCGGGCGTGCGCCAGGCAGGCAGGTCGATCGCGGGCCGGTGGTCTGCGTGTGCTTCGACGTCGGGCTCAAGACGATCACCGGCGCGATCCGCGACCAGAACCTGGCCGACGTCGCCGCGATCGGCGCGGCGCTGGGTGCGGGCACCAATTGCGGATCGTGCCGCCCGGCGCTCGCCCGCATTCTCGCCGCAGGAGCAGCAGCATGACCGATTTCGCACCCGGCACGGTCTGGCTCGTCGGCGCCGGCCCCGGCGATCCTGACCTGCTCACCCGCAAGGCCGAACGCCTGCTCGGGCAGGCCGATGTCGTGTTCTACGATGCGCTGGTCGGCGAGGGCGTGATCGCGCTGGCCGGCAATGCCGAGTGCATCCCGGTCGGCAAACGCTCTGGCCGCCATTCGAAGGACCAGGGGTCGATCGACCGCCTGCTCGTCGAGGCGGCGCTGGCCGGACGGCGTGTGGTGCGGCTCAAAGGCGGCGATCCCGCGATGTTCGGGCGGGCGCACGAGGAACTCACCGCACTCGGTGCGAC
>CAJCHR010000072.1 GCA_903970225.1 Actinobacteria bacterium 21-64-8
GCGGTCGGGGTTCTGCAGCATGAAGGCGTGGTCGCCCTCGTAGAGTTTCGGCACGACCAGATGGCTGCCCTTGACCAGCCGCACGCCGCGATCGCGCCGCGCTCCGGGCACGCGCCCGAGGATCTCCGCCACCCACGGGCCGGCGGCGTTGACCAGCACGCGGGCGCGAACCTGGCGCGGGCCGTTCTCGTCCTCGATGGTCGCGAGCCAGCTTTGCCCATCGCGCCGGGCGTCCACCAGCCGCGTGTGCGTGCGGATCGACGCGCCGCGAGCGGCCGCGTCCATCGCGTTGAGTACGACCAGCCGGCTGTCCTGCACCCAGCAGTCGGAATAGACGAACGCCTTGCCCTTGCGGTTCTTGAGGCCCGCGCCCCTGGCCGAGCGCTCGAGCTGGATCGTCTCGGTCGCGGGCAGTTTCTTGCGGCCGCCGAGATGGTCATACAGGAACAGCCCGAGCCGCACGATCCAGGCCGGGCGCGGCGACTGGGTCTGCGGCAGCACGAAGCGCAGCGGCCAGATGATGTGCGGCGCCATGCCCCACAGCCGCTCGCGCTCGATCAGCGCTTCGCGCACCAGCCGGAATTCGTAATATTCGAGATAGCGCAGGCCGCCGTGGATCAGCTTGGTCGAGGCCGACGAGGTGTGGCTGGCGAGATCGTCCTGCTCGACCAGCACGACCTTGAGCCCGCGGCCGGCTGCATCGCGCGCTATGCCCACGCCATTGATGCCGCCGCCGACGATCAGCAGATCGGCGTCATATCCCTCGGCATAATCGCCCGTGTCCGATTGGTCTGTCACACTCGCCTCTCATCTGCACCCTTCCGCGGCGCCGAAACGAACTTAGGGATTTTCGTTTCAGCTTCAAACGAAAATCGTTTGACGTTCGTTCGAAAAGCTCTGAGGAAGAGCCAACAAGACGAAAGTGGAGTGGATCTGTGGGCACCAACGGGCCGAGCCTGCGCGGCGAACTGATCTCGGAAGCGCTGGCGGTGGCGATCATCATCACTCTCGGCGACTCGGCCGCGGCGATGATCACGCTCTACGATCCAAGTCCTTATGCGACCGCCTACTGGGGCGTGTGCATCGCATGGGGGCTGGCGGTGACGATCGCGATCTACGTCACTGGCGCAGTTTCGGGCACGCATGCCAATCCGGCGGTGACGCTGGCGCTGGCGCTTTACCGTGGCTTCCCCAAGCGCAAGGTGCTGCCCTACTGGCTGGCGCAAATCGCGGGCGGTTTCATCGGCGCGGCGCTCGTCTATCAGATGTTCGGTCCGGTGATCGACGGCTACAACGCGGCCCACCACCTCACCCGCGACGGCGGCGGCGCGGCGGGCGTGTTCTTCACCCATCCGGGTCTCTACATAACCCCGATCCACGCGTTCTGGGATGAGGTGATCCTAACCGGCATCCTGCTGCTCGGAATCTTCGCGATCACCGAGGAATTCAACACGCAGGCACCGCAGGCCAATTCCGGCGCGCTGATCATCGGCTTGCTGGTCGCGTGCATCGGAGCATCGGCGGGCTTTCTCGAGGCGTGGGCGCTCAATCCCGCGCGTGATCTCGGCCCGCGCCTGTTCTGCTGGCTCACCGGCTGGGGGCCTGCAGCCTTTCCGAGCCCCGGCAATTACTGGTGGGTGCCGATCGCCGGGCCGCTCGTCGGCGGCATCGCCGGTGCGAGCGTCTATCAGTTCCTCGTCAAACCCTACCTGCCGCGCCGCGCCGAAACCGACGCCGCGACCATCCATTAAGGAGAGCGCTCATGGCCGCAGCCCGCCACATCCTGGCCATCGACCAGGGCACCACCTCCAGCCGCGCGATCGTGTTCGATGATCAGGCGCAGCGCGTCTCGGTCGCGCAGCGCGAATTTGCACAGCACTATCCGCACTCCGGCTGGGTCGAGCACGATCCAGAGGACATCTGGCGCGACGTGATCGACACCGCGCGCGAAGCGATCGAGAGCAGCGGCGTCGGCGTCGAGGGCATCGCCGCGATCGGCATCACCAACCAGCGCGAGACCGTGGTGGTGTGGGACCGCGCGACCGGCGCGCCGATCCACAACGCGATCGTCTGGCAGGACCGCCGCACTGCCGAGCGATGTGCCGAATTGAAGGCGCAAGGCCACGAGGCCGACGTGCGCGCGCGCACCGGTCTGCTGCTCGATCCGTACTTCTCGGGCACCAAGCTCGCGTGGATCCTCGACCACGTCGATGGTGCCCGCGCGCGCGCCGAAAAGGGTGAACTGGCCTTCGGGACGATCGACAGCTTCCTGCTCTGGCGGCTGACCGGCGGCAAAGTCCACGCGACCGACGTCACCAACGCCTCGCGCACGCTGCTGTGGAACATCCGCGAGGGGCAATGGGACGAGGCGATGCTGCAACTGATCGGCGTGCCCGCTGCGGTCCTCCCCGAAGTCCACGACAATGCGCATATCTACGGTGAGACCGAGCCCGACCTGCTAGGCGCCGCGATCCCGATCGCGGGCATCGCGGGCGACCAGCAATCCGCGCTGTTCGGCCAGGCTTGCTTCGAACGCGGCATGGCCAAATCGACGTACGGTACCGGCTGCTTCATGCTGCTCAATACCGGCACGGAGGCCGTCGCGTCCGAGCATCGGCTGCTGACCACGCCCGCTTACCGCCTCAACGGCGTGACCACGTATGCGCTCGAGGGCTCGATCTTCGTCGCGGGCGCGGCGGTGAAGTGGTTGCGTGACGGCATCGGCGTGATCACGCGCGCCAGCGACACCAACGACATGGCGACCCAGGTACCCGACAACAACGGCGTCTACATGGTCCCCGCGTTCGTCGGCCTCGGCGCTCCGCACTGGGACCCCGACGCGCGCGGTGCGATCTTCGGACTGACTCTCGGCGCGACTCAGGCGCATCTCGCGCGCGCGGCCCTGGAAGCGGTGGGCTACCAAACGATGGATCTCGCCGAGGCGATGGTCGCCGATGGCAGCGCGCGTCCCGAGACGATCCGCGTGGACGGCGGCATGGCGGCGAACGACTGGCTGTGCGGCTTCCTCGCGGACTTGCTGGAAGTCACCGTCGAGCGTCCACACGATCTCGAGACGACCGCGCGCGGCGCCGCGTTCCATGCGGGTCTGGCGATCGGCCTGTGGCCGGACCTCGCCGCGCTGGAGGCGCTATGGTCTCGAGAACGCAGCTTCGAGCCCAGCATGACTGCCGAAACGCGCGCGCCGCTGGTGGCCGGGTGGAAGGACGCACTCAGTCGTACGCTGAGCCGGCCTTCGTCATAAGCCCATCGCGATCGCTCGATGTACGATGGCTTGAAGCGAGCGTATTGAGCCATCGCTGACTCGGACGGGCCAGTTCGAGACCCGGAGAATACGTGATGGCCTACCGACTGCTCATAGACGGCGAACTTGTAGAGGGCGCGGCGCAGCTCGACGTGATCAACCCCGCCACCGGCCGGTCCCTCACCGCGGCGCCGCGCGCCGATGCCGCGCAGGCCGAGCAAGCGATCGCTGCTGGCAAGCGCGCATTCCCGGCCTGGTCGAAGCTGACCTTCGCCGATCGACGTGTCTATCTTGAGAAGCTTGCCGACGCGATCGAGGCGCAAGTCGATACCCTCGCGCGCCTGCTGACGCAGGAACAGGGCAAGCCCATCCGTCAGGCGACGGGCGAAGTCCTCGGCACAGCAAAGGCGTTTCGCTATTATGCGGAGCAAGTGCTCGAGCCCAGGATCCTGCGCGAAACCGCCCAGGAGCGGATCATCGAGCAGCGTTATCCGCTGGGCGTGGTCGCGGCGATCGCGCCGTGGAATTTTCCGCTGCTGATGATCGCGCTCAAGGTGGCACCCGCGCTGATCACCGGCAATTGCGTGATCGCCAAGCCCGCGCCGACCACCCCGCTCACGACATTGCTGCTCGGCGAACTGGCCGCTGAAATCTTCCCCGCGGGCGTGTTCCAGACGCTGGTCGACCAGAATGACCTCGGTTCACTGCTCAGCAGCCATCCTGACATCGCATTCGTCAGCTTCACCGGATCGACCGCGACCGGCAAGAAGGTGCTGAGCAGCACCGCCGATACGCTCAAGCGCTTCACGCTGGAGCTGGGGGGTAACGACGCTGCGATCGTGCTCGACGATGCCGATATCGCCAAAGTCGCGCCCCGGCTGTTCCACGGCGCCACGGCCAACTCGGGCCAGGTCTGCGTCGCGATCAAGCGTGTCTATGCGCCGCGATCGATGATCGATGCGCTGTGCGACGCGCTAGGCCAGCTCGCGCGCGATGCGGCTGTGGGCGACGGGCTGGAGCAAGGCGTCACGATCGGCCCGATCCAGAACAAGGCGCAGTTCGAGAAGCTGCTCGGCTACATCGCCGAGGCGCGCGAGGAGGGCACCATCGTCGCTGGCGGTGAGCCGGTCGAGGGCGACGGCTATTTCATCCGCCCCACCATCGTGCGCGACCTGCCCGATGATGCACGGCTGGTACGCGAGGAACAGTTCGGGCCGGTGCTGCCAGTGCTCGCTTACGACGATCTCGACGATGCGATCGCGCGTGCCAACGACAGCGAATATGGGCTCGGCGGATCGATCTGGAGCGGCGATGTCGAGCGCGGGATCGCGGTCGCCTCACGAATCGAGAGCGGCAACGTCTTCGTGAACCGCAGTGTCGATCTGCCGCTGGATATCCCGTTCGGCGGGGCCAAGCACTCGGGCATCGGGCGTCAGCAGGCGGTCGAGGGCATGGAAGACTTCACCCAGGCCCGCATCGTCAACGCCGCGCTGGCCTGATCGCGTCAGGCTATCCCAGTAAGCCCGGAGCGCCAACTGGCGAGCTCGTCGCGTGGGCGCTCCCGTCTGAATGGATAGACCCTAAGCGAGCACCGAAGCCGCGTCCTTGCCGGCAGTCTCGAAGCCGCTCGCGGGCGTCAGCGTCAGGTGCATCTCGGTCAGGCCGCGGATGATGAAGCTGGGCTCGTATTCGAGCTCGCGTGCGCCGGCAGGGCCATGGAACGCGTCGTCGAGATCGATGTGCGAGGTCGCTTCGAGAAACTTCTCGAGGATCACGCGCACTTCGACCCGCGCGAGCGGTGCGCCGATGCAGACGTGCGCGCCGCGTCCGAAGCCGAGGTGCTCCTTGATCCGCGGGCGATTGATGACCAGCGCCTGCGGATCGTCCCAGCGGCGCGGATCGCGGTTGGCCGCCGACAGTCCGATCAGCACGCGCGTGCCCGCTGGCATCGGCTCGCCCGCGATCGTGGTGTCCTTGCGGGCGATGCGCGAGGTGATCTTGCTCGATCCCTCAAGCCGCAGGACTTCCTCGATAAAGCCGGGAAGCAGCGACGGATCGGCGCGCAGCTTGTCCTGCAGGCCGGGTTCCTCGATGATGAAGCGCATCGCATTGCCCAGCAGCTTGGCCGAAGTGTCCTGCCCCGCTCCGAACAGGAACGTCGAAAGGCGCACGATTTCCGCCAGGTCCGGCTGAGTCCCGTCGGGATAGGTCGCGAGGGCCAATTCGGTCAGCACATCGTCACGAGGGTTGGCGCGCCGGTCGGCGACATAACCCGCGAACGACAGGCCCATCACGTACAGCGGGTGCATTTCCATCGGATAGTCGGCGGCGTCGAGATTGCCCGGCGGGGGCGCGGCTTCGATCACGTCCATGAAGCGCTGGCGATCGTCCTCGGGCACGCCGAGCAGATCGGCGATGACCAGCGTGACGAACGGCGTGGCGATCTGCTTGACCAGTTCGCACTTGCCCTCGGCTACCGACTTGCGGACGATTTCGTCCGAATAGCGCGCGATGAACGCCTCGTTGGCCTTGAGCTTGGAAGGCGTGAACAGCCGGCTGAGCAGCGAGCGCGAGAAGGCGTGCGGCGTGTCATCGAACGTGACGACGAGATCGCCGCCCTGGAAGTTGCCGCGATTGGCCTCGATCTGCGCGTTGATGTCGCTCCCTTCGGGCTCGAACGGAAGCGCCTTGCCCGCACCGGTGGTCGAAATCAGCGACGACCAGTTCTCGGTGTCCTTGAGCACTTCGAGCGCTTCTTCGAAGCCGGTGATGATCACCACACCGGTCTCGGGATTGCGATACACCGGGCTGCGCGCGCGCAGCGCCTCGAAGAACGCGTAAGGATCTCGCAGGATCGAATGGTCGGTGAAGTAGTCGCGATCGGCGAGGGCTTCCATCGGGTGACTCCCAGGTCTGGTTCAATATCCAAGCGATGGTCACCCGCGGCCACGAGAGACCGTGCTCGATGAGTTACGCGATAGTGTGGCTCATAACTCCGCGTAGGGCGCAGCGTCAAGCGCACGCAGCGCGCAGGCTTTCAATTTTGCGATGCGGCGTTTGGCGAAGCCGCCGGGCAACCGGCGGCGATCCTCACCCGATCAGAGCGGCTTCTCGTAGACATTATACCGCTTGTTGATCCGGCTATCGATCGCGTCGGCGATCGCGCGCATGCCCTGATTGTCTTCGAGGATCCAACCGATCTCGCTGCGGGTCGATCCGTATTTCTTGACCGAAGTGCGGCGGATGTATTCGATCATCATAAAGGCGAGCTGGCTGGCGAGCCGCGAGGACTGGAGCTTCTTACGCACGCCCATCAAGGGCACGCGCATCGTGCGCGGCTTGGGTTTGCGCAGCCACAGCAGCAGCTTGACGAAGTGGAACGGGAAAAGCTTACCGTTCATCGGCTTGATGACCTCGTTCATGTCGGGGAGCGTCATCATGAAGGCGACCGGCTCGCCCTCATACTCGGCGACCATGATCAGGTCGTTGTGCACCAGCGGCTTCAATTTCTTGCCGGTGTAAGCGATCTCCAGCGGGGTGATCGGTACGAAACCCCAGTTATCCTGCCAGGCATCGTTGAGGATATCGAGGATCACCGCAGCCTCGGCGTCGAACTTGCTCTTGTCGACGTTACGGACCTTGATCTTCGGGTTCTTCTCACCCGAAGAGATGATCCGCTGGATCAGAGGCGGAAACGTCTGAGTGATGTCGAGCTCGTAAGTCAGCAGCTCCTTGGCCACCGTATAGCCCAGCGCCTCGATCCACTTGAGGTAGTGCTCTGGCTGATGACCCATCATCACCGTGGGCGGATGGTCGTAGCCATACGCGAGTTGGCCCGGCTCTTCCCAGATCGACAGCGAGATCGGCGCGAGGATCCGGGTCATGCCCTTGGCCTTGAGCCAGCTCTCGGCCTGCGCGATCAGCGCCTGGCCGACGGCCTCGTCCTCGGCTTCGAACAGGCCCCAGTTGCCGGTGCCCGGCCCCATGCCCTGCTCCGCCGGCTGGCCTACCGCGAGATGATCGATGTGCGCGGAAATCCGTCCGACCAGTTTGCCGCCGCGGTGCGCAAGGAACAGCTGGACGTCGGCATGCTCGAAGAACGGGTTCTTGCCCGGCGTGATGACTTCGAGAGCCTCCATCCGCAGCGGCGGCACCCAGTTCGGGTCGCTGGCGTTGATGGTATAAGCAAGATCGACGAAGCGCTTGCGCTCAGCCGCCGTGGTCACCGGAGTGACCGTGATGTCCACCATTGCTGCCCTCTCGCCCCTTTTAATCTCTGCGGCACGACCCTTGAGGTCTTATGATTTGCCGTTCGCCGATCGGCGGCGCGGATGGCCGCTGGCGATTCCGCCCGATAGCTCTTTCACCCACGGATAGCGCTGCGCAACCTCTTCATCGTAACCGAGGTTGAAAACCGTCTCGCTGCGTCGCGGCCGGTCGCGCTTTTCGTAATAGGTGCCGAATAGCCGATCGAAGACGTAATTGGTAATGCCGAAGTTGCCGTCCTCGTCAAAGTAGTGATGTTCGTTGTGGCGCTGCTTCATGTGCTGCACCCACTTCCAGCCGGGCTTGAAGGACAAGTGCTGGATGCAGTGCATGTACTCGTAATAGCAGGTCGTCAGGATACCGGTGCCGAGCGCGGCGAACGCGCCGCCGATTCCGCCGATCAGCCAGCCCACCGGCACCGTAGCCAGCGCGATCGTCGGCAGCGTGGTGTGCAGCGCGCCGAACAGCACTTCGAGGTGGTTGGGGTCCTGATGGTGATCATAGTGAATGCGCTTCCACGTCGGCGAGAGCCATTTCTGCTTCCACATCCACCGACCGTGCAGCACGAACTGGTGCAACAGATGCCACGCCAGCGGATAGATCAGGACTGCCGCGGCGATTGCGCCCAGCGTCTGCCACAGCCCTGCCGGCGCGATCACGAAGCCGACACCGCTCAGCGCCGCCACCAGGAGGTAGACGACGATCGTGTAGTGCTGAAAATACGCGGCCGTGAGCTGGCCGAGCGTCATCCGGTCCAGATAATGCGACCGTTTCCAGAAAGGCAGCCGTTCATCAGCCGTGGGGGAATGCGACACGTGCGGGATATCCTGTGGTTCTTGCGGCGGCCGTACCAGACTTGGGTGCGGGGTGCCATAAGCGCAAGTTTGCGGCGGTATTGCGGCGGGTCCGGTCGATTGGATCGCGGACGGGACGAGCGGAGGAACCGCCTTTACTGGCTC